>JAFECN010000280.1 GCA_018242145.1 Pseudomonadota bacterium | reverse complement strand
GCCCTCACCATCGAATGATCGGTGACGATGCCCGCCGTGAGGTCAAACCGGTCTCCAAAGCCGAAGCCCAGCGCCATATCAATGGCCAGATCGTCAGCGTCGAATGGTCCATGCAGCGCGATTACATTCAATCGGTCACCGCATGGGATGGCGAAAGCTATGTCGATCCCTTCTTTTGCAACGGCGATCACGCGCGGCGTTTCGCTTATGCCGTTGCGCGCATGGAGAAGCCCTTCATCACCATGTCGGCCTACGACTCGGCCCTCAAAGCGCGTTCGCAACGCTGATCCACATCCAGAGTGAGAGTTTGGCCGTGACGGGTTGATCCGGCGGTTTTCGAGAGCGCCGGCGGATCGTCCCGTTCACGCTCTCCCGGAAAGCTTCCTATGAATCTCCCCGTTTCTCCGGCGGCCTTAACGACCGCCTACCGTCCCGCGACACCACCACATCTCATCGTGGCGGCCAACGCCATTCTCCAACATCTCGCACAGGGCCGCGCCGTCGATGCCACATCGCTTCGCGCGGCGATGACCGAAGCCTTTGGCGCATCGGATGCCGAAGGCGCGTGGGACTGGAAATCCGCCTACGATGCCGTCGAAGGGGCAAGCGTGTTGTTCCTGCGCAAATTCGCGCCTGCGATGCGCAGCAAAGCGAACGGCAATGCAGCATTCCTCGCCATGCTCGAGAAGCTCGCGCGGCGTCTTCCCTCACACACCCGCCGCTCCGAAGAGAGCCAAACCTTGCAGCAATTCTCCACGCCAATCGGGCTCGGTTTTGCGGCCAGTGTGGCGGCTGCAATCACCCCCCAGGACGTCGTGCTCGAGCCGTCCGCCGGCACCGGACTGCTCGCGATCTTCGCCGAGCTGGCGGGCGCGCGTCTTGTCCTCAACGAACTGGCCGATAACCGCGCCGATCTTCTAACGGCCCTGTTCCCGGATACATCTCTGACCCGGCACGACGCCGCGCATATCGACGACCTTCTCGATCCCGCGATCGTTCCCACCGTCGTCTTGATGAACCCACCCTTCTCGGCCGCGGCGCATGTCGAGGGCCGCGTGGCGAATGCCGCATTCCGCCATATCTCTTCCGCGCTGGCGCGTCTCAGCAATGGCGCACGGCTAGTCGCTGTCACCGGCGCCAATGTCTCTCCCGACAATCCGTCCTGGCGCGACGCTTTTGTCCGGTTGCAGGAGACAGCCCGCATCGTCTTCACCGCCGCCATCGACGGGAAGGTCTACGCCCGTCACGGCACCACGACCGACACGCGCCTGCTTGTCATCGATCGTATCCCGGCAAACGATCCCGCGCTCTTTCCACCATCGCCGGGTATCGCTCCCGATGTCGTAACGCTGCTCCGCTGGATCGAAGAACAAGTCCCGGCGCGCGCAACTGTCACGCTGCCATCGCCACCGCACACCGTTCCCCCAAGCTTGCCACGCAAACCCGTCAACAACCGTTCCACGTTCCTTTCGGAGCCCATCGCCGTCGTGCCCGATGCCGCGCCGCTGCCATACGACACGACCGATTGGAAGCATGCCGAACCCGGCCGTCTCACCGACTCCCTCTATGAATCCTACACGGTGCAATCGATCCGCGTGCCGGGTGCGATCCCACATCCGACGAAACTGGTGCAGTCCGCCGCGATGGCGTCGGTCGCACCGCCGAAGCCGTCTTACCGGCCGCATCTTCCATTCGCCGTCGTGCGCGACGGCCTTCTGTCCGATGCCCAGCTCGAAAGCGTCATCTATGCCGGCGAAGCCCACAGCACGACGCTTGCAGGATCGTGGACCGTCGATGATACCTTCGATGTCGTCTCCGCCACACCGGACGATGCGACGGACGCCGTGCAGTTTCGCCGCGGCTGGATGCTGGGTGACGGCACCGGCGCGGGCAAAGGCCGTCAGGTCGCCGGCATCCTGCTCGACAATTGGTGCCAAGGCCGCACCCGCGCGGTCTGGTTCTCCAAATCCGACAAGCTGATCGAGGACGCACAACGCGACTGGTCCGCTTTGGGCCAGGAGCGTTTGTTGATCACGCCGTTGTCGCGCTTCCGGCAAGGCACGCCGATCCGTCTGGATCACGGCATCCTATTTGCCACCTATGCCACGCTGCGCTCCGACGCCAAGCAGGACAAGGCTTCCCGCGTCGAGCAGATCGTGGATTGGTTGGGCCGTGATTTCGACGGCGTGATCGTGTTCGACGAATCCCATGCCATGGCCAATGCCGCGGGCAGTATCAGCGAGCGTGGGGAAGGCGCGCCCTCGCAGCAGGGCCGCGCGGGTTTGCGTCTGCAACATGCGCTGCCGAATGCGCGCATCGTCTATGTCTCAGCCACCGGCGCCACCACCGTTCACAATCTCGCTTATGCCCAGCGGTTGGGGCTTTGGGGCGGAGCCGACTTTCCGTTCGCGACGCGGGTTGAGTTCGTGCAGGCCATCGAGGCCGGCGGTGTCGCGGCGATGGAAGTGCTTGCCCGCGATCTCAAGGCGCTTGGACTCTACGCCGCCCGCGCGCTTTCCTACGAAGGCGTCGAATACGAGCTGGTCGAACACACGCTGACCAGAGAGCAACTCCGCATCTACGATGCCTATGCCGGCGCCTTCCAGGTCATACACAACAACCTGACCGCCGCGCTGGAAGCCTCCAACATCACCAGCCCCGGCGAGACGCTGAACAAGCAGGCCAAGTCCGCCGCGCGGTCGGCTTTCGAAAGCGCCAAACAACGCTTCTTCAACCATCTCATCACCGCGATGAAGACGCCGACCTTGATCCGCTCGATCGAGCGCGATCTCAAGAATGGCTATTCCGCGGTAATCCAGATCGTTTCGACCGGCGAAGCGTTGATGGAACGTCGGCTGGCCGAGATTCCGACATCGGAATGGAACGACGTGTCCGTGGACATCACGCCCCGCGAATACGTTCTCGACTACCTGCAGCACTCGTTTCCGACACAGCTTTACGAGCCCTTCACCGACAGCGAAGGCAATCTCGCCTCGCGGCCGGTGTTCGACAACGGCGGCAACCCGGTTCAGTCGCGCGATGCCGTTGCCCGCCGCGACCGAATGATCGAACAACTCGCATCGCTGGCGCCTGTGTACGGCGCACTCGATCAGATCGTGCAGCACTTTGGAAACGACGTTGTGGCCGAAGTCACCGGACGCTCGCGCAGGATCGTGCGCAAGGGCAATCGTCTTGCCGTCGAAAATCGTGTTGGTTCCGCCAACCTATCCGAAGCACAAGCCTTCATGGATGACGAGAAGAGGCTTCTCGTGTTCTCCGATGCCGGCGGTACGGGGCGCTCCTATCACGCCGATCTCGCCGCGAAGAACCGGCGCTTGCGCATACATTATCTCTTGGAGGCCGGATGGCGCGCGGACGCCGCCATTCAGGGTCTTGGCCGTACCAACAGGACCAACCAGGCGCAACCGCCGCTGTTCCGGCCGATCAGCACAGACGTGAAAGCCGAGAAGCGGTTCCTCTCCACCATCGCGCGCCGGCTCGACACGCTGGGCGCCATCACCCGCGGCCAGCGCCAGACCGGCGGCCAGGGCTTGTTCCGCGCCGACGACAATCTAGAGTCCACCTACGGCCGGGCGGCGCTGCGCCAGCTCTACACACTCATATATATGGGTAAGGTCGAAGACTGTTCGCTTCAGACCTTCGAAGCAGTCACGGGTCTCAGCCTGACGGACGGCGACGGCAGCCTGCGCGAAGAACTGCCGCCGATTTCGACCTTCCTGAATCGTCTGCTGGCGCTCACCATCGACATGCAGAATTGCTTGTTCGGGGTGTTCGAGGGCTTGCTTCGCGCCAAGATCGAAGGCGCGATTGCGTCCGGTGTCTATGACCGCGGCGTGGAAACCATCGGTGCCGAGAGCCTTGTCGTCGCGGAGCGCCGCACGATCTACACCCATCCGGGCAGCGGCGCGCAAACCCAGGTCTTTACCATCCGTAGACGCGACCGCAACGAACCGTTGTCGCTCGAAGACGCGTTGGAAAGCGCCCGAGAGCGCAACGCCCGCCTCCTCATCAACACGCAATCGGGCCGCGCGGCCGTGCAGGTTTCGGCACCAAGCCTGATGCTCGATGATGGCGCGGTCGAACGCCGCGTTCGCTTGCTGCGGCCGATGGAACGGATCGCCATATCCATCGAAGCGCTCGATCAGACCCATTGGGAAGCAACCTCTCCCGAAACCTTCACGCAGGCATGGAACGCCGAACTCGCGGACGTGCCCACCTTTACCGAGAGCGATCTGCATATCGTCACCGGGCTGTTGCTTCCGATCTGGAAGCGCCTGCCCAGTGAACATTGCCGCGTCTATCGGCTCCAGACCGATGACGGCGAACGCATCATCGGCCGCGTGGTGCCTCTGGCGTGGGTCGCACAAGCGACCGACGCAGGCCCCTCGCAGATCGCGCCCGATACCGCGTGGAATGCCGTTATCGCTGACGACACCATTCTGGAATTGCAGGACGCCCTCAGCCTACGCCGCGTTCGTGTCATGCACGGCCAACGCGTCGAGCTATTCGGCTTCACCGATGGTATGGTCGACCGCCTGAAAGCACTCGGGCTGATGTCCGAGATCATTTCCTGGCGTTTGCGTCTGTTCGTTCCCATCGGTGCGCAAGGTCCCGATGTGCTCGCACGCTTGATGGAACGCCATCCGCTGGTCCGTCTCGAATCGCGGGAGGCGGCGTGATGGGTGAAGCCGCAAAGCTGGCACATCGCCTCGCCGAAAATGCCGAGACCGTGTGCCGTCATTATCTCTCTAGCGGCCGCAGGCAGGGCCGCTATTGGCTCGTCGGCGATGTCCACAACACGCCGGGACGCAGCCTCTATGTCCGGTTGCGCGGCGTGGAGTCCGGTCCGGGCGCAGTCGGCAAATGGACCGATGCCGCCACGGGCGAGCATGGCGATTTGCTCGATCTCATCGGACTTAATCGCGGTCTCGCCCGCCTGTGCGACGTGCTCGACGAAGCCCGGCATTTCCTCCGCCTGCCGCAACCCGACAACATCGATGCGTCTATGCGGTCGCCTGTACCGCAAGGCTCGCCGGAATCCGCGCGGCGTCTGTTCGCGATGTCCAAGCCCCTCGGCGGTACTCTGGCGGAAACCTATCTGCGCTCACGTCGCATTACGCAGCTTACGGGTCTCACAGCGCTGCGGTTTCATTCGCGGTGCTACTACCGGCCGGACCATGGTCCGACCGAGCAATGGCCGGCGCTCGTCGCAGCTGTCACCGATCTGTCCAGCCGGATAACCGGCACACATCGCACCTGGCTCGATCCGTCGGGGGTCGCGAAAGCCCCCATCGAGACGCCACGCCGCGCGATGGGGCATTTGCTCGGCAACGCCGTGCGGTTCGGCATCGCTGAGGATGTCATGGCGGCCGGCGAAGGCATTGAGACCATGCTGTCGCTGCGCGATGCGCTGCCGGATCTGCCGCTTGCGGCTGCGCTTTCCGCCAACCATCTCGCGGCCATGCTGTTTCCGCCCAGCCTGCGTGTCCTCTACATCGCCGGTGATGCCGATCCTGCTGGGGACGGCGCGGTGGCGACGCTGACGGTACGCAGCCAGCAGGCCGGGATCGAGGCGCGGTTGCTCGCCTCGCGACTCGGCGACTTCAACGACGATCTGCGCCGCTACGGCCGTGCGGCCCTGCGCGAGAGCCTGCGCATCCAGCTTGCACGGGAGCATGCAGCGCGGTTTCTGCCGGTGTTCGCCGGTACGGAGTGAGGGCGCACGGTTCGCAGCCTGTCGCCGGCGCCGGACGATCTTATGGTCGGGTGCGCGACCGCGCGGGCCTTCTTGAGAGGCGATCTTGGCAGCGGGCGGGCGGCCGGCAACGGCGGGCCGCGGCTATTTTCCGCCGCGTCTCCGCGCGATCGCGGAGACGCTTTGCAGCGCGAAACAAAATAGCCGCGGCCTGCCGTCTTTCACTCACGTCCGCCCTCGGCCACGCTTCTCCTGGAGAGAAGCGGTGTGGCCTCGGGTGCCAGCCGCCCTAGAGAGCCCGCTGCGGGTGATCGCCCGAAGGCCGCGCGATGGTCGCGCGGACCTCGACCAAGGAGATCACCCATGACCCGTTTCGACGACGATTACGAACCCGAACACACTGCCTCACCGACCGACGAAGCACTCGAACATCTGAAGCTCTTCGGCCACAAGCCGTTCTACGACGAACCGGATACACGGCCTATTCCGGAGCCACACGAGATCGCCGGCGCTGTCAGCGACATCTTCGATGCCCTCGCCAGCACGCTGGCCGACACGCAGCTCGAACCCGACCTGGGCGATCTGCTGTGGTCCACGGTCAACGTCTTCCATCGCGCCATCGACCGCGTCCAGCGCAAGCTCGACGACAACGAAGACGCGCAGAAGCGCAGCCAGCGCGAGCAGGACGGTTCCGAGATTCGCTCGGTCGAGATTGAGCGTTTGTTGGTCGAAGGCGAGACGTTGCTCTCCCGCCGCGACACGCTCGAAGCCTTCCGCGATGCCGCCGCCGAACGCCACGAGCAGATCACCGGCTCGGTCTGGCGGCCACAATCCGGTTCGCTGGTCAACCGGCGTATGATGACGGCCTCGATCATCGACTCCAGAGACTTCCTCAACGCCCGGCGCCGTGCCGAGACCGAAGTGCTCCTACCCAAAGGCGCATTGATCGCATTCACCGGCGGTCCCGATTGCAACGATCACGACCGTATCTGGTCGGTGCTCGATCGCATCCACGCCAAGCACACCAATATGGTGCTGCTCCATGGTGGCACGCCCACCGGCGCCGAGCGCATCGCTGCCTGCTGGGCGGATGCTCGTCATGTCCCGCAGGTGCCGTTCCGTCCCGATTGGAACCGGCACGCCAAGGCCGCACCCTTCAAGCGCAACGACCGGATGCTTGACGCCATGCCGATCGGCATCGTTGCCTTCCCCGGCTCCGGCATCACCGGCAATCTGTGCGACAAGGCGCGCAAGGCCGGCATTCCCGTGTGGCGCTTCGGTGAGGGCGGCGCGTAAGCGCTGCCCCTTTCTCGTTCGCGCGCGATCCGTCGAACCGGCGATGGCAACATCGCTGTTCGGCCATGCGCGCACGGGTTTATCGGCGTGCGAAGGCCATAGGCACCGCACGACTCCAACACCGGAGCGTTGCCGATCCAACGATTCTCTTCGCCCCGTCGCTGTGTCGAAACATCCGGCAGGCGCGGCTTCGTCACAGTTCGTCTTTGATCCCTCGCCATGGGATCTGGCCTCTTGGTCCTGCTGATGGATGCGGGCCGCACCTCTTCATGTCTTCTGCATCTCTTCGACCGCCAAGCCGTTGGGTGAACTCAACATTCGAGCTCGCCGGCGCGGCCATGTCCCTTCCAGGCTTGCTTCGCAGCAGCGCATATAAGTCATGTGCGCTGTGTGAATGCTGCCACCCGGATCATGAGTTTAAGGTCCGGCGATACCGGCGAGCATGATGTTCTGCGGATACGTCTCGTTGTAGTGTCTGAAAAGAAACATCCCTCCGACTATGCGAGTCCCTAACGCCGTGCGCGCTTCGCCGGCAACCCCCGCGGCTGCCGGACCGTGTTGGCGCGGAAGTGCGCCTGCCCGCACCACTCCGGGCCTTGGGGGCAAGCCGACTTTTTTGTTTTGTTTTTTTGCCGGTTGCCTGCGGCTTGCAGCGGCGTTGGCCGGGCCTCGTCGGAGGGAATGGTTCCCTCAGACAGAAGCAACGGAGACTTACAATGCAGAACATCGTCATTCTCGCCGGCAATCTCGGCCAGGACCCCGAAACCCGCGTGACCCAGGGCGGCACCCGCATCACCCACCTGACGCTCGCCACCTCGCGTCCGCGCTATGCGGAAGGCAAGCCGGTCCGGGACAATGAAGGCCGGCGCGTGCAGGACACCGAATGGCATCGCATCACCTGCTTCAACGGCCTCGGCAAGACCGTCGAAGAGTACTGCAAGAAGGGCATGAAGCTCCTGGTGCGCGGCCGCATCCACTACAGCAAGTGG
>JAFECN010000027.1 GCA_018242145.1 Pseudomonadota bacterium | reverse complement strand
GGAAGATCTGATCCGCGCCAACGCCGCGCGCGATCTTGCCGTGCATCAGATCGCGGCGCTCATCGGCCGTGGCGCGGATGCCTATGGCATCGCGCGTCCGAAGCTGAACCGCGCCGCGCTGGCGCTGCCCTCCATGCTGCCCGCCGATCTGCTGGCGCGCCGGGCCGACATCGCGGCGGCGCAGGCGCGCATCGCGGCGGCCACCTCGGGCCGCGAAGCGGCGCATCAGGCCTTCTATCCCGACATCAATCTCATCGGCGCCGCCGGGTTTGCCGCCATCGGCCTCAGCACGCTGTTCAACGGCAGTTCCGGCCAATACGGCATCGGCCCGGCCATCCATCTGCCGATCTTCGACGCCGGCGAATTGCGCGCGAAATATGCGGGCGCCACCGCGCAGCTCGATGAAGCGGTGGCGAGCTACAACCAGTCCGTCGTTTCCGCCGTGAAGCAGACTTCGGATGCGGTCACGCAGCTTCAGGCGCTCGAAGGCCAGGCCGCGCAACAGGGCGAGGCGCTTCGCGCCGCCCATGCCAGCTTCGATCTGGCCGCGCGCCGCTATCGCAGCGGGCTGTCGCCGCAACTCAATGTGCTGAGCGCCGAAGACGTGCTCATCCAGGCGAAGCGGCAGGAAGCTTCGCTCTCCGCCGATCTTCTGTCCGCGCGCGTCTCGCTGCTGATGGCGATGGGCGGCGGCTACGCGGCGAACGCTCATTCCACCAGGGCTTCCAACATTCAGGACAACGGCCGATGAAGTATCCCAATCAGGAAGAAGCAGCGGCCGATCCGCAGAGCGCCCGCCGCCGCTGGCTCACCATTCTGGCCGCCGTGGTCGTCGTGGGCGCCGTGGTCTATGGGCTTTACTGGCTGCTCTATGCGCGCCATTTCGAGAGCACGGACGATGCCTATGTCGGCGGCGACATCGTGTCGATCACCAGCCGCGATCCGGCGACGGTGGTGGCGCTCTATGCCGACAACACGCAGACGGTGCGGCGCGGCCAGCTCCTGATCGCATTCGATCCCAGCAAGGCGCAGGCGAATTTCGACGCGGCGAAAGCCGATCTGGCCCGCGCCGTCCGCGCCACGCGCACCAATTTCTCCAAGGTCGATCAGTTCCGCGCGCAGGTGAACGCCGCGCGCGTGGCGCTGGAGCAGGCGCAATCGGATTACCGCCGCCGCCAGACGGCGGGCGACTCCGTCTCGCGCGAAGAACTCAACCACGCGCGCGACGCGGTGACGGCGGCGCAGGCGAACCTGAAAGCGGTTCAGAGCGGCCTGGCGCAGGCGCAAGCCGCGGTGCAGGGCACCAATGTCGACACCAACCCCGATGTGCTCGCCGCCATCGCGCAGTTGCGTGCCGCCGCGATCACGCTGTCGCACATGAAGCTCTATGCGCCGGTGGACGGCGTGGTGGCGCAGCGCACTGTGCAGGTGGGCCAGCAGGTGAATGCCGGAACGCCGCTGATGGCGGTGGTGCCGCTCAGCACCGTGTGGGTCGATGCCAATTTCAAGGAAGGCCAGCTTGAGGACATGCGCGTCGGCCAGCCTGTGGATGTTACCGCCGATATCTATGGCGGCGGCGTGACCTTTCACGGCAAGGTCGAGGGCCTCGGCGCCGGTTCGGGCAGCGCCTTCGCGCTGCTGCCGCCGCAGAACGCATCCGGCAACTGGATCAAGATCGTGCAGCGCGTTCCGGTGCGCATCGCGCTCGATCCGAAGGAGTTGAAGGATCATCCGCTGCGCGTGGGCCTGTCCGTCGATGCCGAAGTGGATGTGCGCGATACATCCGGCTCCACCATCAGCGCGCCGGGCGCGAAGCATGAAGTCCGCGGCTATATCGGCGATTACAGCCAGGCCTCCATCGACCGCCTGATCCGGCAGATCATCGCGGACAACAGGGCTTAAGAGCATGAGTGGCCAAGGGTCAGCTTTGGGCCAGCCCCAACCCAAACCGCTCGCCGGTGCCCAGCTTGCGGTCACCTCGATCGCGCTGGCGCTCGGCACCTTCATGCAGGTGCTGGATTCCTCCATCGCCAATGTGTCGCTGCCCACCATCGCGGGCAATCTCGGCGTCAGCGTCAATCAGGGCACCTGGGTCATCACCAGTTTCGCGGTGGCGAACGGCGTGGCGGTGCCGCTGACCGGCTGGCTGATGCAACGCTATGGCGTGGTGCGAACCTTCGTGTTCTCCGTGCTCGGCTTCACGCTGGCGTCGTTCTTGTGCGGCATCGCCTGGAGCCTGCCGTCGCTGATCGCCTTCCGCGTTCTGCAGGGCGCGATATCCGGCCCGATGATCCCCGGATCGCAGGCGCTTCTGATATCCATCTTCCCGCCGCACAAGCGCGCCACCGCGCTGGGTATCTGGTCGATCACCACGCTGGTCGCGCCGATCATGGGGCCGATCCTGGGCGGCTATATCTCGGACAATTACCACTGGGGCTGGATCTTCCTCATCAACGTGCCGGTGGGGCTGGCCGCGGCGTTCCTCTGCTGGACCAATCTTTCCAGCCGCGAAACGCCCACGCGCCAGCTTCCCATCGACACGGTGGGGCTGGGCCTGCTGGTCCTGTGGGTCGGCACGCTGCAAGTGATGCTCGACACCGGCAAGGACGCGGACTGGTTCTCGTCCCCCGCCATCGTGGTCGAGGCGATCATCGCGGCCATCGGCTTCTGTGCCTTCCTTATCTGGGAACTGACGGAGAAGCATCCGGTTGTGGATCTGTCGCTGTTCAAGTTCTGGAACTTCACTTTCGGCACCATCGCGTTCTGCCTGGGCTATGCGCTGTTCTTCGCCAATGTGCTGCTACTGCCGCTGTGGCTGCAGACCAATGTCGGCTACACCGCGACATGGGCGGGCCTTGTCGCCGCGCCCAGCGGCGCGGTGGCGGTCGTCGCCACGCCCATTGCCGCGCGCTTCATGGCGAAGGTGGATGCCCGCATCATGGCAACCGTCGCCTTCGTCGCCTTCGCCGTGTCCTATTTCATGCGCGCGGGTTACACGCAGGATGCCGGCTTCTGGGATTTCGTGATGCCGATGCTGGTGCAGGGCATCGCGATGAGCACCTTCTTCGTCGCCCTGATCACCATTTCGCTGGACGGCATTCCGCCGGAGCGCATTCCCTCCGCCTCCGGCATCTCCAACTTCGCCCGCATCACCGCCGGTGGTTTCGCCGCGTCGATCATCACGACATTGTGGGACCGCCGCGAGGCGCTGCACCAGAGCCGGATGGCGGATCATACGTCGATCTTCGACCCGGTCATGCAACAGGCGGTCGCCCATCTGCACAGCTTCGGTCTCACCGACCTGCAAGCCTATGGCGCGCTGGCGCACACCATGATGCAGCAGGCCTATCTGCTGTCGTCGCTGGACCTGTTCTGGATTTCCGGCTGGCTCAGCGTGATCCTGATCGGTGTGATCTGGATTGCCCGCAAAGCCTATAGCCACGGCGGAACGCACGCCGCGGCGGATTAAAAAAAATCACCTCCCCCTTGTGGGGAGGTCGAAAAAGCGAAGCTTTTTCGGGTGGGGGGAACATCGTCGGGCACGATCCCCCCACTCGAAAAATTCTTCGCTGCGCTTCGAATTTTGTCGATCTCCCCACAAGGGGGAGGTGATTTGTTATCAATCCGCCGCGGCGTGCGTTCCGCCATGGCTGTAGGCTTTGCGGGCGATCCAGATCACGCCGAT
>JAFECN010000279.1 GCA_018242145.1 Pseudomonadota bacterium | reverse complement strand
TGACGTTCGGCACCAGCGCAATGGGTGTGTTCGCGCAAAGCGTCGGCGGCGGCGGTGGTGTCGGCGGCGCGGCGCAGGGGCAGAACTATCTCACCGTGGCGGTGGGCGGCGCTGGCGGCGCCGGCGGTGATGGCAGCGATGTGAATGTCTCGGTCAAAGGCAGCATCGCGACCAGCGGCGACTATGCGCATGGCGTGTTCGCGCAGAGCGTCGGCGGCGGTGGCGGCCTTGCGGGCAGCGTGGAGGCGGCGACGCTGGTGCTGAGCGATCCGTTCGGGCTCACGCAGTTCGACACCGGCGTTCCCTTCACGGTGGGCACGTTGAGCTTCACATCCATCGGTACCGGCGTTTGCGATACGACGCAGCCCGGTTCGATCTTCCTGCCGCCGGTGGCCGGTCCTTCCAGTTGCGGCAATGGCGGCAACATCACCGTCGCCACCACGGGCGACATCTCGACCACCGGCAAAGCGGCCTACGGCATTTTCGCGCAATCGATTGGCGGCGGCGGCGGCTTCGGCGATCAGCAGACGGGCGGCGATAAAACATCGACACCCGGCCTTGCGCTCATCGGTTCGACTGGCGGCGCCGGTACCGCCGGCACCATCACCATCAACCATCAGGGCAACATTCAGGTCTTCGGCGAGAATTCCATCGGCATTCTCGCGCAGAGCCTGAGCGGCGCGAATGCGACCACGCATATCGAAAGCGGCGGCCGCGGCGGCGACATCGACATCACCGTGAGCGGCATCGTGCAGGGCGGCACCGGCGGCGGCGCGGGCGTGTTCATCTCCGGCGGCGACAAGAACACGCTGACCAACAATGGTGGCGACATCTTCGCGCTCTCCGGTCTGGCGGTGATCGGTTCGGACGGCGACGAGACAATCGACAATGCCGGCACCATCACCGGCAGCGTCGGGCTGGGCGCGGGCGCGAACGCTTTCGTCAACGATAAGGACGGCGTGTTCGAGACGGGCAAGGCGGTTTATCTGGGAAGCGGCAATACGCTGACCAGCAGCGGCACCATTTCCGTGGGCGGCGCGCACGCAATCGGAGCGACGCTGCTCACCGGCAATCTGGTGCAGACCTCCACCGGCACGCTGCTAAGCGACGTGAACTATGCGAACGGCGCTTCGGATCTCATCACGGTGGACGGCGATGTGTCTCTCGCGGGCAAGGCCGTCATCGTGGCGCAGGACATCACCGCGGTGAAAGCAGGCAGCTATTTCACCGTGCTGACCGCGACCGGCTCGCTGACCGACAACGGAATTTCCATCGACGATACGCTGGTCGTCGACTATGGCGTGAAATTCGCGGGGCAGGATTTCCAGGTAGTCGTCAGCAGCGTGCAGTTCAACACGGGCGCCGCGCTCACGCCGCATCAGGCCACGATCGCCAATTATATCCAGACGCTCTGGCAGCAGGGCGCCGGAGCGGCACTGACGCCGCTGCTCGACTATCTGGCGGTTCTCACGGACCCCAAAACCTACGCGAGCCTGCTCAGCCATCTCGATCCGTCGACGGGGCTCAATCAGTGGACGAGCGGGCTGCTTGCGGGCTCCAGCTCGGTCAACAATCTGATGAGTTGCCCCGGCACGACGGACGCGGCCTCCGCGTTGCGCGAGCACGAATGTTTCTGGGCGCGTGCCTCCGGCACTACCGCCACGCGCAGCACGACCACAAGCCAGCCCGGATTCGATTCATCGGGATATCAATATGCGATGGGCGGGCAGGTGATGCTGTCGCCCGGCTGGTTCGCAGGCGGTTCCGCAAGCATCGCGGAGAATTTCACCGACGTGCAGGGGCTCGCACATGAGAAGTCCGACAATTTGAGCACGGGGCTTGTCGTGAAGCATGAGGATGGCGACTGGCTGTTCGCCGGCGCGGTGAACGTCCAATATGGCTGGAACGATCTGACCCGCAGCGTCGCTTTCCCGCTGCCTTCGACCAACGCAACCAGTTCGCCCAACCAGTTCTTCCTCGATGGCCGGGTGCGGACGGCCTATCTGGGATCGAGTGGCGATTTCTACTTCAAGCCCTGGGTCGCAGCCGACATCTATTATTCCGCCGTTTCCGGCGCCCATGAAAAAGGCGCGGGCGCGCTCGACCTCATCGTGAATTCCGCGAACAAGACGTTCGGCTCCGGCACGGTGGGCATGGAAATGGGTCTTCTGGAAACGACTTCCGATGGCGGCAGCTTCAGGCCCTATGTGTCAGCCGATGTGACGGCGTTCACCGACGATAGCTGGGATGCCTCGGCGCGCTTCGAAGGGGCGCCCGCGGGCACGCCAAATTTCAAGGTCACCACCAAATTCCCCGGCGTGCTGGGCCGGTTGGCGGGCGGCATCGAGATCAACTTGCCGACGGGTTCGCTGCGCCTG
This sequence comes from Pseudomonadota bacterium, assembly GCA_018242145.1. Classification (GTDB taxonomy): domain Bacteria; phylum Pseudomonadota; class Alphaproteobacteria; order Micropepsales; family Micropepsaceae; genus Rhizomicrobium. Next base: position 1,222 of record JAFECN010000279.1, on the reverse strand, counting down.
GAATATGAACGCCGCTTCGGCGATCATTACAGCGATCAAACCGGTTCGCTGAAGCTGCGTTTCCCGATGTAATCAGTAGAGCGGTTCCGCTTCGCAAAACGGCGGTTGCGGAGACCGGCGCCCATATCTTTTGGGCATAACCTCCCTTTTACAAAAGTATTATCGCCTCCCGATCCGGGCTCCTATCAACGCTTCAACGATAGAAATCTTCATTTGCGGGTGTCAGGGCGGAGTCATGAGCGGTCTGGAAATACGCGGGAAATCGGTTCTGATCACCGGCGGTTGCGGGGGGATCGGCCTGGGTGTCGCGACGGAATTCGCCAATCGGGGATTGTCGGTTCTGCTGGCCGACCGGGATATTTCCGGCGCCGCCGCGCTTTGCGCTGCCCATCCGAATGTGCGGTGTATCGAGGTCGATCTGGGCGACTTTTCCGCGATCGACGCAAAGCTCAAGCCGATCCTGACCGGAGATGACGCGCCCGACATTCTGGTAAACGGAGTCGGCATCTCGCCGAAATATTCGCCCTCGGGCGAGCGGTGGACGGCGTGGACGATGCCGCTGGATCACTGGCAGGACGTTCTGCGCGTCGATCTGGATTCGATCTTCTACACGTCCAGTCTCATCCTTCCGAAAATGATCGCGCGAAAGGCGGGGCGCATCATCAATATCGCGTCGCTGGTTTCGCGGACGAGCGGCGGCGGCGTGGCGCCGATACATTATGTGACGGCGAAGACCGCGTTGCTCGGGCTGACGCGCGTCACCGCGCAGGAGGCCGGGCCTTACGGGATCACGGTCAACGCCGTCAATCCGGGCCGGATTGACACGCCGATGATTCGGGACGTTCCGGAGAAGGTGAACCAGTCCATCGCCCGGAACATGCCGCTTCAGCGTCTGGGAACGCCCAAGGACGTCGCCAACGCGATCGTCTTCCTGGCGTCGGAGCTGGCCGACTACCTCACCGGCGTGGTGATCGAGGTCAATGGCGGAATGCATATGGCGTGAGCTTGCGCGATCGGGCTCTTATGGGGCGGCGCAATTCTTCGGTAGACTTTGAGAGATGAAAAAAAGACCCAATATCGTCGTCCTGATGGCCGACCAGCATCGCGCGGACATGATGGCCTGCGCGGGCGATCCCGTGGCGCAAACACCGAATATCGATTGGCTGGCGGGGCAGGGTGTCCGCTTCGACCGGACCTATTGCCAGGGACCGTTGTGCATGCC
>JAFECN010000278.1 GCA_018242145.1 Pseudomonadota bacterium | reverse complement strand
GTTTCGCGCGCTCTATAACTTCTACTCCACACGCATCCTGCCCGCGATTGGCGGTGTGATTTCCGGCTCCCGCGAGGCGTACTCGTACCTGCCGGAATCCGTGCGAAAGTTCCCCGCCGCGCCTGATCTAGCGGAGCAGATGAAAGCCGTGGGATTCAGCAAGGTGGAGTTCCATTACATGACCTTCGGCATCGTGGCCCTGCACATCGGCGTCCGCTAACGCTTACCACTCTGTCTCTTCACGAATGGCGCCAGCCATTCGCTTGCTCACGATCAACTCCAATCCATTGGACATTCGAAGCAGCCACCGCTTGCTCGATAGCGGCGATATTTTGCGGATGTGATTAGTGTTGATGATCGTCTTGCGGTGAATGCGGCGGAACTGCGGCGCGGGCAGCCGCTCTTCGAGCGCACGCAACGCGTGGTTCACCAGATACCGGCCGTTGGCGGTGAGCACGTACACCAGTTCCCCATCGGCTTGAAACGCGATTACGTCCGCCGGATCCAGCATGTGGAACTCGCCGCCCGAGCGTCCCACGATCTTGCGCAGCGCATCCACGGAGCGCGGCGCGGCGGCAGGCGGCGGTGCGCTAACCGGGGCAGCCACGGGCGCAGATGCAGCCACGGGCCCCAATTGCTGCCGCGTCCGGGCGATTGCCTGCTCCAGCCGCTCTTTGCGGACAGGCTTCAGCAGATAATCCACCGCGCCGATGTTGTAGGCTTCGAGCGCGTGCTGATCGTACGCCGTGACAAACACCACCGAAGGCGCGGGCGAACCTTTCAACCGCCGCGCGACGGAAAAGCCATCGAGCCCGGGCATCTGTAGATCCAGGAACACCACGTCGGGCTTCACGCGGTCGATCAGTTCCGCCGCTTCGAGTCCATTGGCGGCTTCGCCAACCACCGCAACGCCTTGGATTTCATCCAAATGTTCTCTCAGGATTTGCCGCGCGATCGGCTCGTCATCCGCGATCAGAACGCGCATCACGCCGCCACCCTTTCCACCGGCGCAAGAAAATCGACTCGCGTACCTCGCGCGGAAGAATCGATGTGCAACTCTGCCGTGGGCCCGAAGCAGAGCTTCAACCGCCGCGCGACATTCTGCAACCCGACCCCAAGCCCTCCATCCACGCCGCTCGCCCCAAAACCCGGCCCGCTATCTTCCACCAACACGCGGACGCCCTCACTTTCGCGCCGCGCGGCAATGCGCACCTCGCCGCCCGCGGGCTGCGTGGCAATAGCGTGCTTGACCGCGTTTTCCACCAGCGGCTGCAATGAGAGCACTGGAATCAGCGTGCGTCGCGCGGATTCTTCCACGTCGATCACCATCCGCAAACGCTCGCCCAATCGCAGCTTTTCAATCGCCAGGTACGCTTCCACGATGCGCAGTTCTTCTTCAAGCGGTATGTACGTTTTGTCCGCCCGCAGAAAGTACCGCAGAATATCGGCGAGGTTCAGCACCGTTCGCCGCGCCCCGGCGGCGTCCTTAGGGATCACGCCGTAAAGCGTATTGAGCGCGTTGAACAAAAAGTGCGGATGAATCTGAGACTCGAGCGCGCGCAGTTCCGCCTGCGCCACCAGCCGCCGCATTTCCGCTTCCCGAAAATGCTCCACATGTTCCAACACCTGGCTCGCCAGCCGTTCCGCTGCCTGCAAATCTTCGCTCAGGTACCGCCGCCCGCCGCGCCGCCGGCCGAACATTAGCAGGCGAACATCGCTGGGGCCGAACCGTAGCGGCGTCACGATCTCCACGCCCGCCGCTTCCAACCTCGCGCGTACCGGCGGCGGAAACTCAGCCGTCGCCGCTGGGAATAGAAGCCGCTCCGTCACATCGCGATCCAACTCCACTTGGCACAGTTCCGCGCTCAGAAACGCCGCCATTTCCTCCGCCGCTGCGCGAATCAATTCCGCTTCATCGCTCGCCGCGGAGCACAGTTCGCGGAGGCGCTCCGCCGTACGTTCGACATCCGGGCGGCCAAAGATAATCCGCGTCAAAAAGCGCTGCACCTGCGCGCTCACCAGCGCGTAGATCACCAAGCCCAGGCTCGCGCCCACGAGCAGCAATCCCTGATCTATGGGACTCTCCGGCAACCGGATGCGCAGCCACGGCCACGCAGCCACGATCATCGCAGCCGCCAGCAGGATGCTCGCCAGCACGCGCACAAACGCGTCTACCAGCACAAACCGGTAATCCTGTAACAGCACCAGCAGCGCCATGGGCACGCCCGCGTGATGCACCAGCAATTCCATTGACCATGCGCGCTGCGCTTCGCCGGCGTCCACGTGCACCAGTGACATCGCAAACAAAAACAGCGCCATCGCGGCCGTGAGCCGGCGCGTAAGATCTCGCGTCATGTCGCGCGCGAAAAGCAACCGCAGCACAGCCACCACGGTCAATGCGCCGTAGCCCACCGTGGTGATGAGCAGGATGGTCCGGTGCGGCACCAGCAAATGCTCCGTAGCATGCATCAACACCGCCACGCCCCCAATCGCATAGCCCGCGCGGACAATCCACCGGAACCGGCTGCCAAGCGCGACATGCAGCAGTACCGCCGGCAAAGCGCTCAACGCGGATGTGCTGAGCGCAACAAAAAACTCCACGCCGCTCCAGCCGCGCTCGCGCGCGAATAGCACCAAGAGCGACGCCAGGTTCCACAGCAGCGCGAGCCCTGCGGCGGCTACTGAAAGCGAACTGCCGCGGCGGCCGATGCCCGAGCGGTCACGCAGCAGAAAGTACAGCGAGAGGCCGAATAGCAGCACGCCAAGCGAATGCCCGACCGTGTTCACCAGTACCGGAGCATGCGCCGTGAGAGCCGCGTCCATATCGCACCGTGGCGGGCGTTAATCCTCGGGAACCGTCCAGCCTTCGCCGCACTCAAACACCTTGAAGCGCTGGCCGGGGCGGTGGAACAACATGTGCTCCACAAATTGTTCGGGCTTGGCCGTGGAACTGGCGAACGTGCCGTAGTGCATCGGCACAATCCACTGCGCCTCAATGCGCTCAGCCAGGTCCGCCGCCTGCTCGATCGTGAAATTGCCGTTCTCCGGACCATCGATCGGCAGCAGCGCGACTGTCACCGAATACGGCCGCAACCGCTCTACCAGCGTTTCATACGGGACACAATCGCCCGCGTGATAGATGGTGCAACCGCCGCAGCGGATGAGATACCCCAACTGCGGATAGCCGCCAAGCGGCGTATGGTTCAGTTCAGGATGCGCGGAAGGCACGGCGTACACGCGGATGTAGTCACCTTCGCGAAAATATTCGATCCTCAGGTCCGCATCGGTGGTCCGCATGCGGTCATAGGAAATTCCGATGGAGTTCGCGTACTCGCCCGCGCTTTTGGGCATCACCACTTTGGCACGCGAGGAGGCGGCCAGCAGCGGATTGAGCGTCAACGGATCCATGTGCCGCGTATGCGAATGCGTGGCCAGCACCATATCGGCGTTGCTGATTTCCGCGGCGTTGAGCGGCGCGGGCGTGACACGCTCGCCGCCGTTCGACAAGCACGGGTCAACGTAGAACGTCATCGCGTGATACTTGATCGCGAACCCGGCATGGCCGAGCCACCACAGGGTGGGCGTCCAGGAATGAGACAGTTCGATCTCGCGCAGCAGGCTGTCGGCCATCACTTGGGATTATCGGCCCCAACGCTAGCCCGCTGCAAACGGTCGCGCACGCCCGCCCATTCTTCGGTGTCGGGAACAGGCTCCACGCCGATCCAATCCCAGCCCTGCGAATCCAGGCGATGCAGCGTATCGTAAAGCGCTGCGGCGTATCCGGCCGCATCGTTCGGCATCGCCATTGACATCACGCGCTCAGCGGGCTCGGTCACATACAGATAAACGCCGCGGCCGCTTTCGGGCACGCCAAACACGAGCTTGGTGCGCGGGCTGTAGTGGCGGTCTTTCATGCCAGGCGCAGGGTCGCCGCCCGCTTGCTTCTGATAGCGGCGCAACGGTCCGGCCACAGCCTCAATCTCAGACGCGGGAATCATGCCCGGGCGCAGCACCACCACATGCCCACCCGCCACGGAAACCACCGTGGATTCGATCCCCACCTGGCAGGCGCCCCCGTCCAAAATCATCGACACGCTATCGCCTAGTGATTCGCGAACATGAGCAGCGGTGGTCGGGCTCAGCCCAGCGAACTTGTTCGCGCTCGGCGCCGCCACCGGAACCCCGGCCGCACGAATTAACTCAAGCGCCACCGGATGCGACGGCATCCGGATGCCCACCGTGCCCAACCCGGCAGTCACGTTATCCGGAATGTCGGGACGCTTAGGGACCACGATCGTCATAGGCCCCGGCCAAAACTTAGCGGCCAATCGCTCCGCTTCGTCCGGCCACTCCGCGGCAAGCCGGCGCGCCATGGCCACCGTCGCCACATGCACAATCACCGGACTGCTCGCCGGGCGCCCCTTGGCTTCGTAAATGCGGCGCACCGCCAGCGGATCGAGCGCATTGGCGCCCAGGCCGTACACCGTCTCCGTGGGAAACGCCACCAGGCGCCCGCGGCGCAACATCTCAGCGGCTTTCCTGATTTCGTCCGCGGTAACCATGGGCAGCGGCGCTTATTCCGTATCGTCGTCTTTGTCTGAGGTGGCCGCCGTTTTGCCGGTCTTCTTGAAGACCAGGTAGGCGTGCATTAATTCAGCCATATCGCCATCGAGCACGCGGTCCACGTCGCCGATCGCCAGCTTGGTGCGATGGTCTTTGATCATCCGGTACGGCGCCAGAACATACGAGCGAATCTGGCTGCCGAAGTTGATGTCAGACTTCGATTCTTCCAGCTTCTTCTCTTCGGTCCGGCGCTTGTCCATTTCGTGCTCCCACAGCTTGGCCTTCATCTGTTTGAGAGCGCTCGCGCGATTCTTGATTTGGGACCGTTCGTTCTGGCACTGCACCACCAGCCCCGTAGGGATGTGCGTCATGCGCACGGCGGATTCCGTACGGTTGACGTGCTGTCCACCCGCGCCCGACGCGCGGAACACATCCACGCGCAGGTCCTCCGGCCGCAGGTCGATCTTGAAATCGTCATCGATCTGCGGATAGACGAACACAGAGGCGAACGATGTGTGGCGCCGGGCGTTCGCATCGAACGGCGAGATGCGCACCAACCGGTGCACGCCCACCTCCGATTGCAGCAGCCCAAACGCATTTTCGCCGTTCACTTCAAACGTCACGGATTTGATGCCCGCGCCTTCACCATCGAGCCGGTCCGTAATCACCGTGCCGAATTTCAGCCGTTCCGCCCATCGCAAGTACATGCGCTCGAGCATCTCCGCCCAATCCTGGCTTTCCGTTCCGCCCGCACCGGGGTGGATGGTGATGATCGCGCTGCGGGCGTCGTTTTCGCCAGAGAGCAGCATGGCGTCTTCAAGTTCCGCCAGCCGCGCCCTCAGTTTCCTGAGTTCCGCTTCCAGTTCGCCGCCGACGTTTTCGCCCTCGCGCGCCAGTTCGAGCAGCGTTTCCACGTCGCTCGTGAGGCCCGACACTTCGCGATCCCGCGTCACGGCTTCTTCCAGCCGCTTGCGATCCTGCAAAACTTTTTGGCTTTTTTCCGGCTGATTCCAGAAGTCGGGCGCCGAGATTACGGCTTCCAGTTTGTCTAGTTCAACTTGTTTGTGGGGAGCGTCAAAGATAGCTCCGCACAGACTCTGCTTGCTGGCGGAGCGATGTGAATTCCCGTTCGATTTCTTCGACCGTCATTCTCTTACTACTTTAACAAGCGGCGCCGCAAACCGGTCAGCAAATCGCTTTTCTTGTCATCCTCGTCGCCATCGTCATCATCGTCCGCCGCATCGTCCTTCTTTTCTTTGGCGCCGTCATCCTCATCGTCGGGCTCCTCATCTGATTCAGCGTCATCGGGGTCTGACTCCGTCCACCGAAGCGCATGCAGCATTGACACCATGGCGCCCATGAAGAACAACGCAGAGGTGATGTAGAGCAGCACGGCTGTGCGTTGCACGCTATTGATGCTGGCCTGTGTCCAAATCTCAGAGACGCGCCCGTGGCAGAAATCGAGCAGTGTCTGGTTATCGCACGGGCGGCCGCCGTTGGTTATCGCGCACGCCTGCTGAAGCTCCACGCCTTCCTGGTCTGTCCGCAGTTCGCCGATCACGTAACGCTTTTCATCGAGCACCGCGGTGTTGCTTTCGCGCATGTCGGTGTATTTGAGGAACACGCCGGTACCGATCAACAGGCACAAAACGCATGCGATCACCCAGGCGCGCATGTGCTGCCGCAGGTTCCACTTGTGCGCCGCGATCAGCAGCAGCCCAAAGCAGATGGAGATGAAAAACTGCGGAAAGCGCACCAGC
>JAFECN010000277.1 GCA_018242145.1 Pseudomonadota bacterium | reverse complement strand
GACAGCGAAGAGGAGCGGCGCGCGCATCGTCCATTCCGCCGGCTTCGACTCCATCCCCTTCGAACTGGGCGTCTGGTTCGCCCAGGAAACCGCAAAGCAGAAGCTGGGCGGGCCGGTCCCCAGGGTGAACGGCCGGGTGCGGGCCATTAAAGGCGGCCTCTCCGGCGGTACCGCGGCCAGCGGCCGGGTCACAATGGAGGCCATGCAGAAGGATCCATCTCTGTTTGCGGTGATGGCTAATCCTTTCGCCCTGACCGGCGGTTTCCAGGGTCCGGAACAGCCGCAGGGCGCCCAGGTGGAGCACGATCCAGATGTAAACGCCGATGTCGGTCCTTTCATGATGGCGGTGATCAACACCAAGAACGTCCACCGCGCCAACGCCTTGATGGGTCACCCGTGGGGCAAGGACTTCGTCTATGACGAGATGAGCGTGGTGGATCCCACCACCCCGATGGCCTTCACCGATCTAGGGGGCGCCGGGGGACCCAAGCCCGGCGAAGGCCCCTCCAAAGAGGAGCGCGAGACTGGCTTTTTTGACGTGGCCTTCATCGGCGTCGCCGCTGATGGCCGAAAAGTTAGAGTGGCGGTGAAGGGGAACAGGGACCCCGGCTATGGCTCCACCTCCAAGATGATCGCGGAGTCTGCCATCTGCTTGGTGAAGGAGTGCGCCGATATTCCAGGTGGAGTCTGGACTCCCGGCGCGGCCATGCAGGGCAAGCTGGTAGAGCGCCTGAGGAAAAACGCCGGCCTTACCTTCGACGTGGAAGCTTAGACGCTTCTAAAAACGCGAAGTCATTCGCAACAAGAGTGCGACGCCATCGTTCTCAGATAACCGCCGGGTCCGACCTTCGGAGTTGCGGTATTGAATCAGGTAGCTCTTCACACCTGATGGCTTCACGCGCACGCCGAAGCCGCGTAATTCGCCGTCCCAAGCAAACACGTCGCGCGTTGCTTCCGGGCTTAATGCGTCCACCGTCCGTTTCAGAAGCTTCGTCATGAGCGATCCAACCAGTTTTTGCTTCCCCGGAGCGCTGATCCGTTCCGGGGAAGCGGCGGGGAAGCAGCAGCCAGAAAGTCGCCTCGGGATGTAGCGTATCGTTAGGTCTCTCAAACGCAAGTTATAACAAGAGATTATAGCAATTTATCGCATTCTGGCGCATAAAGACTTGTGCTAGAAAATCGCTTTTCATAACCTTGCCAACCATGTCGCGCGAAAGCTTCATGATTTCGCCAACACGTTGGCCGGTGAGGATAAGTAGCTTTACAATAGTGCCAAAGGTGTCGTCGCCCCCGGCGTTCCAAACACGGACCAGCTCGTTATCGGTCAAGATGCGCGTGCGTGGCCGATACTTGAAGCCGCTGACCATGCGCTCCATCGGATTTGTATCGATATATTACTTGCGGTATGCCCAACGCATATACGGTTGAAAAGCCGTATCGATGGTTCGAATCCCTCCGGCTCCGCTCAATGGGAAAAAGCCCAATAAATTCAACGAAACATTGTCCGCCCAACCCATCCATGTGGTTCGCGTTGTGCTTCTCGTTAGCGCGAAATCGCTACGATGTGGGCAACGAGTTTCCGTCAATGGCGCGCTCGTCCACCTCATTGAGGCGCCGAGTTTCGAACAAAATCTGTTGATCTGCGTTTTTGGTATTGATCACGCAGGGAGGTTCGAATGAGCAATTCGCCGTTGCATGATGAAATTCCCTTTCGACAACGTCTTAGCTGCACCGTCGGAGAAGCCTGCGATGCCACGGGACTCGGACGATCGAAAATCTATCTGTTGATGCAAGAGGGGGTCCTTGCGTCAACAACGGTGGGTAGGCGCAGGCTAATCCTAGTCGAGTCGCTCCTAGCACTTTTGCGATCGCAGAAGCCCTCTTGAGTCGAACAACTTCCGCATATCCGGTCCTCGTCGGCTCACTCCAGCAACCGGCCTTGGTCGAAGATGACGATCATGGTTTAAGTTTGATGTCAGTGCTTCTTGTCGCAAGCTTCCTAGAAGACGAGCGAAAGCGCCTCTAGATTCTCTGGATCATCGGAGATGCGCATGCCCGATACAGCACGTTCGGAAATCCCGGCACGTTATCTGCGAACCAGGGAAGCATCAGAATTACTTGGTTTGTCACATCGCACGCTGGAAAAGCACCGCACATATGGAACTGGTCCGATTTATCTGAAGCTTGGAGGGCGCGTGGTCTATCGTCTGGAATATCTGCAGGCGTGGGCCGCGCCGGGCGAACGAACCTCCACAGCCGATCCGGGCGCGGGCATCGTCAAACCAGCACGCCGCACTGTTGAAACCTCGAATCGCTAACAGCGAACTTAGGCGGCTCGTGCATCGGCAAATTCGTGAAGTGTCTCCGGTCTCAGATGCGTATAGCGCCGAAGCATCTTCCAATCCTTGTGCCCTGTAACCAACGCGACCTGCTGGATCGAAAACCCGGCCTCGAATAGGCGGCTCGTTCCTTCGTGGCGTAAATCGTGGAAATGTAGATCAATGATCTTCTTTTCACGGCAGGCGCGTGTGAACGCCGTTCCCGCCGATTTGTGATTGAAAGAGAAAATGCGGTCATCCCGATTTGCGCGACTGGCGCGTTGTTCTTCGATGAGCCGTACCGCATCGTAGCCAGAGACCTTGAGCAGCGGAATGCGCTGGTCGTTACCTTTCTTCTGACGAGGATCTTTGCGATCGCGAATGGTGAGCATTTTCGCCCGGGCATTGAAGTCGCTCCATGTCACTCGGAAAATCTCTTCCTGACGCATGGCGGTCGCAATCGCGAACTTCATGATACGGCCCATCGGAATGATCTGCCGATCATTGTCGTCAAAGTATCCGAACAGTGTCGCAAGTTCATCTTCCGTCGGTCGGCGGTCACGTTCCGCTCCTTTGCCGATCAGACCCAGTTGCTTGAGGGCCATACGTGCGAACTGCACCGGCTCGACCGATACGTTGACACCGTGAACTGCCGCGGCATGTCCGATGATAAGCTTGATGGCGCCGAGGTCCATGCCAAGAGTGACAGGACCAGCGCCTTCCTTCGCGCGGTCGCGCCCAAACCGGATCAGTCTCTCGCGATCTAACTGCGTGATGGACAGCGAACCGAGCCTGCGCTGAAGCATCTCCAAGGTTGCAGTCTTTGAGCGCTGCGGTGGTTTGCCGACATCCTTCATATCGTCGATATGAAGGTCGATCAGAGCACCAAGCGTCTTCGCAGAACGGGCGCGCCTTCCGGAAGGCGAATGACCTTTGTCGACTTGGGCTTCGGCGCTACTCGCCCATTCCCGTGCGTGATCATGGCGCAAAAACGTCTCGCTCGCCTTGCGGCCCTTGAGGCGGATTTGGACCTGCCAGTGTCCAGATGGTAGCTGTCTGATCGAGGCCATGAGCGGTGCTCTTTTCCGTGCACAAAACCATCACACTGGGACGTCGAAACGTGGCGAAAACGGTCGTATTCCCGGGTACAAAAGAGTGTGCACGCGCAACTTTATGTCCTTGATAATATTGGAAATTCCTATGCAAAATCAAGCACATAAATTTTGTATTGCACCTATGATGGACTGGACGGATCGGCATTGCCGGTTTCTTCATCGTCAGCTCACGCGCCATGCGCTGCTCTATACCGAGATGGTGACGGCGGACGCCATCCTGCGCGGCAATCGCGAGAAGCTGCTCGGTTTCGATGCGCGCGAGATGCCCGTGGCGCTGCAACTCGGCGGATCGGAACCGGCCAAGCTTGCGGAAGCGGCGAAGATCGGTGCGGATTTCGGGTATGCGGAGATCAATCTGAACGTCGGTTGCCCGTCGGACCGTGTGCAGTCCGGCCGCTTCGGCGCCTGCCTGATGCGCGAGCCGGAGCTTGTCGCGGAATGCGTGGCGGCGATGCGCGCGGCGGTGTCGATCCCCGTGACCGTGAAGTGCCGCATCGGCGTGGACGATCAGGACCCGGAAGTGTCGTTGCGCGACACCATCGGCTTGTGCGCGCGCGCGGGCGTGAAGATCTTCGCGGTGCATGCGCGCAAGGCATGGCTGCAAGGCCTGTCGCCAAAAGAGAATCGTGACGTTCCTCCGCTGGATTACGATCTGGTCTATCGGCTGAAGCAGGAGCATCCCAAGCTCACCATCGTCATCAATGGCGGCATCGCCACGCTGGACGAAGCGGAAAAGCATCTGGAGCATGTCGATGGCGTGATGCTGGGCCGCGCCGCTTATCATTCTCCTGCGATGCTGGCGGAGGTGGACGCGCGCTTCTTCGGCGGTGAGGCCATAGACTTCGAGGCTGCGGTCGCAGCTTATGTCGATTATGCCAATGCGCAATTGGGCGGCCGCGTCACCCTGAGCGCGCTCACCAAGCCGATGCTCGGCCTGTTCAACGGCAAGCCCGGCGCGCGCGCGTTCCGCCGCCATCTGGCGGAGAACGTGTCGCAACGTGGAGCCGGCATCTGCGTGCTGCACGATGCGCTCGCGCATTTACGCAGCGTTCGCGCCGAAGCCGCCTAGTTTCACAGAAACTTTCGCGTCTTGTGAACGCCGCGCGGCGCTGACACATTCGCGCTGCAAAACGGGTGCTTGTTCATGTCCGAATTCAGTACGTTGCTTGCGTCCATCCATCAGGAAGACGAAGCGTTCAGCGTCACGCTGCCCGAAAGCTGGCTGCAAGGCCGCACCGCCTATGGCGGGTTGACCGCCGCGCTTTGCGTGGAATGCGCCCTGCGCGCCGTGCCCGATGTTCCGCCACTGCGCTCGGCGCAATTCGCATTGATCGGCCCCGCGGCTGGCCCGCTCGCGATCACGGTCCAGCTTCTGCGCCGCGGCAAATCGGCGGCGTTCCTGGAAGTCGATCTCATCGGCGAAGCGGGACTTGCGGCGCATGCGATCCTGAGTTTCGGCACCGCGCGCAATTCGGTGCTACGCTATCAGGACCTTCCGATGCCGGCGGTGAAAGCCATCGAGAATAGTCCATCGTTTTTCCCGGACAAGCCGATGATCAATTTCCAGCAGCATTTCGAAAGCCGCATGGCCGGCGGTGCGCGGCCCTTCACGCCCGATGCCGATCCCGAATATCTCATCTGGTTCCGCCACCGCGATCCAAAATCGCGTGAGGGACTGGTTCCGCTGATTGCGCTGGCGGACGCGCCGCCGCCCGCCGCGATGGTGATCTTCCCCAAGCCTGCGCCGATCAGCACGATGACATGGTCGATGGATATCCTCACCGACGCCCCGCAGACGCGCGACGGCTGGTGGCTCATCGAAAGCAAGACCGAAACTGCCTGCCAGGGCTATTCCACGCAACGCATGATGGTGTGGAACGCGGACGGCGCGCCCATCATCGCGCATCGGCAAAATGTTGCGATCTTCGTCTGACCCTCTAGGCTTCGCCCGGCGCCGTGAATCCCGCCGCTTCGTGGCTGCCGTCGCAGAACGGCTTGTTCTTGGAATGGCCGCAGCGGCAGAGCCATGTCTCCATTTCGCGCGCGATGGTGCGTCCGCTCGCCGAACAGATTTCAAGCGCGCCTTCGACATGCAGCGGACCGTTCAGAGTCGGCGTCACCTTGAGCGGCCCATTGCGCACCGTCGGCGGTTCGGACTTCTGCTCATCCGGCTCGCCCGTCGCTTCGAAGCGCGCCTTGCGGTGCATGCCGTCGCAATAAGGCTTGTTGAAGGATTTGCCGCAGCGGCACAGCGTTGCGCGGAAACTCGATGTATCGCCCCCGACGTTCGACTCGGCACTGAATGCCAGCGGCCCGTTCTCCCACACGCGCACGGTGTTCACTGTCGGCGCATGTTCCGGCGCGGTGTCGCCTTCCGCCTTGTAGCGCAGCGCGCCGGAGGGACATTTCTCCACCACCGCGACCACCGCCTCGCGTGACGCCGCATCCGGCTTGATCCAGGGCCCATCGACATTGGGCAGGAACACATTGTTCAGATTGAGCACGCAATAGCGCGAATGAATGCAGCGCTTGCCATCGTTCACGACCGTGACTTTGGCGCCTTTGTATTCGTCGATGTCGGGCATGGCAGGCTCCGCTTTGAGCGGTGCAAGCCTATAACCTATCGCAGGCGATTGGCGAGGCGGGAATAACCCCACCGGCACATCAGATCTTCTGGTCGTATTCGCCGACTTCGGGGTGTTTGGTTAGGCGCTTGTCGAGGTCGGCGAACATGGCGCGCATCTGCGCCTCCGACACCGGGCTCTCGCACACCACCACCAGCGACGGTTTGTTGGACGAGGCGCGCACCAGGCCCCACGTCCCGTCTTCCAGCGTGACGCGCACGCCGTTTACGGTGACGACATTGGCGATTGTCTGGCCGAGGATTTTCTCGCCCCTCTTCTGCGCGTCCGAATATTCCGTCACCATCGCCTCGACGACATCGTATTTGCGGTCGTCCGGGCAGAACGGCGCCATGGTGGGCGTGCCCCAGGTCTTGGGCAGATCGGCGATGAGCTGCGACATCGTCTTGCCGCCCGCGCGATCCAGCATCTCCAGCACGGCGATGGCGGCGACAATGCCGTCGTCATAGCCGCGGCCCACCGGCGGGTTGAAGAAGTAATGCCCGCTCTTTTCGAAGCCCGCCAGCGCGCCCAACTCATGCGTGCGGCGCTTCATATAGGAATGGCCGGTCTTCCAGTAATCGACCGTCGCGCCATTCGCCTTCAGCACCGGATCGATTTCATAGATGCCGGTGGACTTCACATCGGCGACAAACTTCGCGTTCTTGTTGCGGGCGGAAAGATCGCGTGCCAGCAACACGCCCACCTTGTCGGCGAAAATCTCCTCGCCCGCATCGTCCACCACGCCGCAGCGGTCACCGTCGCCGTCGAAGCCGACGCAGATATCCGCCTTGTGCTCGCGTACGGCATGCGCCATCGCGTGCAGCATCTCCATGTCTTCAGGGTTCGGATTGTATTTGGGGAAGGTGTAATCGAGATCGGTGTCCATCGGGATGACTTCGGCGCCGATGCGGCGCAAAGCTTCCGGCGCGAACGCGCCCGCCGTGCCGTTGCCGCAGGCCGCGATCACCTTGATCGGCCGCGAGAGCTTGTGGCCCTTGGTCACCGCGTCCAGATATTGCTCGCGGAAATTTTCGACATAGGTGTAGCTGCCACCCGCGCGCGGCTTGCCTTCGCCGCCCAGCACGATCGCTTTGAGACGATTGATCTCATCCGGCCCGAAGGTCAGCGGACGCGCCGCGCCCATCTTCACGCCGGTCCAGCCGTTTTCGTTGTGGCTCGCCGTCACCATCGCCACCGCCGGGCAATCCAGCGCGAACTGCGCGAAATATGCCACCGGCGAAAGCGCGAGGCCGACATCCACCACTTCGCAGCCCGCATTCATCAATCCAATGATGAGCGCGTTCTTGATAGAGGAAGAATAAGAACGAAAATCGTGCCCGGTCACCACACGCGGCTTGATTCCGATTTCGTGGAAATAGGTGCCGAGCCCAAGCCCCAGCGCCTGCACGCCGAGAAGATTCAGCTCCTTACCGAACAGCCAGCGCGCGTCATATTCGCGGAAGCCGTTCGCGGTGACGAGCGGCTGATTTTCAAAGTCGAAGGAATTGGGTTTCAGGTCGCTGCGCGGCTTCATGGCTATCCGAGAGTTGAAAGAGCGAGCTATGTCGCGCGTCCGGTGCGGGATTTCAACCGCGTCACGTTCCATCGTCTTCCGGTTCGTGCGGCGCGAGCGAGCCGTCGCGCTTTTCGAAGCGCGGATTGGAGATGTCGAACGTCTCCTTTCCGCAGACCGGGCATTTCGGGATCAGGTCGCCCTTCGCAAGCTTGATGTGGTTGTTGCAGTTCTCGCAGCGATAAGTGGCCGTTTCGCGGACGATCTCGCCCGTTTTCTCGCTCATGACGCCTCTTTTCGGTGGCTGATATTCCTCAACGCCCCCAAAGCTTAACGCGTTCCGGACCTTGCAAAAATGATATCTCCATCCACGTCTTGTGATATACTTATATTTACTTGATAGAGATGTAAAATGTCCGACCTGACAAAAGCCGCAGACCGCACCGCCATCGCGCGCCTCGCCG
>JAFECN010000276.1 GCA_018242145.1 Pseudomonadota bacterium | reverse complement strand
TGCGGACGGGGTGCTGAACGCGTGCATGTTGTGATAGCTCATCCCGGAACCGACGATGAGAACCCCTTCATCGCGCAGCGACTTGAGTGCGCGGCCTGCCGCCAGATGGTCTTCCGGATCGAGATTGCGTTTCAGGGATAGAGGCACGACCGGAATATCCGCGTCCGGGAAGATGAGCAGGAAGGGGATGAATACGCCGTGATCGAAGCCACGGGACGGATCCGTCCTGGCTGGCTGACCCGCGGCTCTGAGAAGCTCCACGATGCGTTCTGCCACCTTCGGTGCGCCGGGCGCGGGATATTTGAGCTGGTAGGTGTGCGGCGGAAAGCCCGTGTAGTCGTAGATCATCGACGGGTGCATGGCCGTCGATGCAGTGAATGCGTCTTCTTCCCAATGGCCAGAGATGACCACGATGGCCTTAGGCTTCGCGGGGAGCGAGGCTGCGAGGCTGCGCAACCACGCGGCCGTCTTGTCCCAGGTGTCGGCCGGACCGCCCATCAACCGCCAATCCATGAAGAAGCAGGGCCCGCCGCCATGAGGAATGAACCAGGTCGGAAGCCTCGTCTGCGGTGAAGCGGTGTTTTCGTCGGCGTTTTTGCTTGCGGCTGACAGATCCATGGCGTCCCGGAACAGATATATACCTCCATCCATCCTAAAGTGGCGACGCCCTTGGTTCTTGCTCAGGAACGCGGCCAGACTTGGCCATTTCCACAATTCCAGCAATGCGTTGCGCGGTTTTGCGGATCCCGGCGCCCAAAATGTCGCCACCCATGTATATAATTAGGAATTCCGGGACTGCCTCGCACCAGCGCGCGGACTTTGATTCGCGGACCGCGGCTGTTTGTGAGATGTCACGCCGGCGGCGGCTTCCAGTTGAAACGCGCATCGACCAGCCCGG
Source organism: Pseudomonadota bacterium (assembly GCA_018242145.1). Taxonomy (GTDB): domain Bacteria; phylum Pseudomonadota; class Alphaproteobacteria; order Micropepsales; family Micropepsaceae; genus Rhizomicrobium. The sequence goes on along the minus strand of JAFECN010000276.1, from coordinate 7,047 downwards.
ATACAGGCACCTTGAATACAAACAATGAGCCCGCCAGCGGCTGTCGCAGCATTTCGTCGTCGCCCAAGCCATCGCGCGTGGTGGTCACGAACAGCAGGTTCAAATCCTCACCGCCAAATGCCACGCAAGTGGGCCCCGTGACCGGCAGATCGATCTTGCAATCCACCTCCCCGTTAGGTGCATAGCGAACGACCTTGCTGCCATTCCAATGCGCACACCAGACGTGTCCAGTGCTGTCGACCTGCGCGCCGTCGGGAAACTCGCCCTCAGGCGTGATGGCGAAGACGCGTTTGTTTGAAATCTCGCCGCTCGCCGCGTCGATGTCGTAGCAATGGATGATGCGATTCGGTGAATCCGAAAAATACATGCGCCTACCATCGGGGCTAAAACACAGGCTGTTGGGTATCGCGATATTCTGTGCGACGGTCGTGCAATCGCCGTTCGCATCCAGCCTGTAGAGACGGCCGAGCGGAGTGCGCCAGTCTTCGTTCATGCTGCCGGCCCAGAACCGGCCCTGGCGGTCCACGCGCCCATCGTTCATGCGGATGCCGGGCTGCGCGTGCGGCGGCCGTGCCACCCATTCCAAAGCGCCCGTCTCCGGTTCATAGAACGCGAAGCCGGATTCGAACGCGCCGAGAATGCGCCGGCTGTTGCGCACGAAGGCGAAGGAACCAAGCTTTTCCGGCAGGTCGAATTTCTCCAATTCGCGCGTTTGCAGGCGATAGCGAAGTAGCTGCTTGTCCGCGATGTCCGTCCACCAGGCGCGCTTGTCTTCGTTATTCCAAAGCACGCCTTCAGCAAGCCGGTTGCGAACTTCAATGACGTCGATCAGTTCCATGCGATCGTGGCGCTGCGTGCGGGATTGTGCGGTTTGCGATTGACGCGCCACGCTAGTTGCGCAGCGTGGTGAATGCAATGCGTTGCTGCGGAGACCGCAGGCGTTTCGTTCACCGGAACGGCAGCGGCAAGTGCGCTCCGTTGCGGCCATCGCCTCCAACGGATAGAATTTTATGTGCTCTTTGCGATGCGAGATCATTCGCACGCCACGTTTTGAAAAACAGGCGGTATCGTGACCGGCCAAAACGCTCTTTCCGATCTGCGTTCTACCTCGCGCCTGCGCTGGACCGTGTTATCGACCGTTTCGGCGATGTTCTTTTTCCTCAATCTGGCGACGTTTCAGTCGCTCGGTGTGGTCCTGTTCAAGATGGTTGCCGAGTTGCACTGGTCGGCGACGGCAGCCGGATCGAGTTTCGCCTTTCTGGGCCTCGCCTGCGGATTCACCAGTCCACTCCCTGCCATAACGATTAGGAAGATCGGCAGCCGCGCGACGATGTGCATTGGCGCAGGCCTGCTCGTGGCGGGCTTCTGGCTTTGCGCGCGCGGGCATGACCTCGTCACCTTCTATGCCGCCATGACGCTGATCGGCGCGGGTTTTTCGTTCGGCGGCACGGTTCCGGGTGTGTACCTGATCGTAGGATGGTTTGAGCGCCACTCGGCCCGCGTTATCGGATTCTATTTCATGTTCGGCGCCTTGGGCGCGGCATTCGGGCCACCCATCGTCGATGGGATCGTGCGCGCAATAGGCTGGCGCGGCCATTGGCTGACCATGGCTGTCGCGGCGGCTTTTATCGGCGTGATGTGCCTTCTGTTCGTCCGCGATATCGCCGAAGAGGCGCCTGCCGCGCGCCAAGCGGGCGATGCCACGCATCCGACCACAAGATGGACGCCCCGTCAGGCGATCATGACATATCAGTTCGCCTTGATCGCCGCGGCGATGGCCGGAACCATGGGCTGCGTCACCACGCTTTCCAGCGTCGTCGTCGGCCATCTCGTCAAACTGGGCGCAACGCCCACGCGCGCAGCTTTCGTTTTCGGCGCGCTCGGTCTCACCGCGACGTTGGTCAAGGCGCTGGCTGGCTGGGCGTGCGAGAAGTTCCGACCGGCGATGATCGCGGCGGCCGGGCTGCTTCTGCAGATGGCCGGAAACATTCTGTTCGCTTATGCCGATACCGCAGGCCTGCAATATTTGGCAGCCGTGACATTTGGAACGGGATGGGGTCTCACCTATGTCGGCGGCACCGTGCTGCTGGTCGACTATTTCGGCGGCGCCGTCGGCTCCCGGATTCTCTCGGTCGTTTGGCTGGCGTCGTCGATCGCGGCGGGCGGGCCGGTTCTGGCCGGTGTGGTGGCGGATCGTTTCGGCACCTTCGTTCCGATCTTCATCCTGTTTGGTGTTCTTATGCTGGCGCTGGCGATTCCGATCTGGCGCATGCGTCCGCCTGCCGGCCCTGAACCAAGCGAAGATGCCGGCAGCGTCCTGCTTGACGCGATCCCGCATCGCGACGTCGCGTGACGGAAACGGATCGCGGTTCCCCGAGCGGATGGTCAATTGCCCTGACGCGCACTGGCAAGAAGTCGCGCCGAACGACGACTACACTATGCATCGTTGGCACAACTGATGCCGGGAGAAAGCCAATGATCGTGGCAGGATTGGAAATGGCGGAGCTCAAGCCGGGCTTCGGCGCCGAGATTCACAATGTCGATCTGGCGAAGAGCACGGAACGAACGCTCGATTCCGTGGTCGAAGTGTTCAATCTCCACGGCGCGGTGTTGCTGCGCGATCAGAACCTGTCACCTGACGATCTGGTTCGTTTCATGGCCCGGTTCAACGAACCGGAGGACCACACGATCAAGCAGTTCACGATGGCCGGCCATCCGAAGATCTATCTTCTCTCGAACAAGGTCGTCGATGGTAAGCCGATCGGCGCGCACAATGACGGCATCGGCTGGCACACGGACTATTCTTACAAGGAAGCGCCGGTGATGTGCACCATGCTCTATGCGGTCGAGGTGCCGCCGGAAGGATCGGACACCCTGATCGCCGATCTTTGCGCCGCCTATGACGAGCTGCCGCCGGAGCGCAAGCGTCTTTTCGACAGCCTCATGCTGCATCACAGCTATCAGTATTTCATGGAAACCCGCGAGTTCGGCCGCAAGAAGCTGACCCAGGAACTTATCGATGAAAATCCGGACGTCGTGCATCCGCTGGTGCGCGTTCATCCGCGCAACGGTCGGCGGGCCCTGTGGGTCAGCACCGGAACAGTGCGCGAAGTCGTCGGCATGCCGAACCCCGAGGGCCTGAAGCTCCTCGATGATATCGTTGCGTTCGCCACGCAGGAGCGCTTCGTCTATCGCCACAAATGGCGCGTGGGCGACGTTCTGGTGTGGGACAATCGCTGCACGCTCCACACCGGCACCTTGTTCGACGACAAGAAACATACACGGCTGATGTATCGGTTGTGGGCGAAGGGCGAAAAGCCCATGGATACGGCAAGTGCGCGTGCGCAGGGGGTACCCGCGCCGGTCTGATCGCCGTCGCGTTGCGGTGCGGCGCGAGGATCAATCTGCGGCTTCAATGCCGCGAAAGAGGTGTCGGAACATCGGCGCCGTGAAGAATCGGAGACGCCGCAGTGGCAAAAATCGTTTCGGTGGAAGCGCGCACGGTTCGCGTCCCGCTTGGCCGCCCGACCGCCTTCGCACAACGGCAAGTCACGGGCCGCGATTACTGCCTTGTGCGGCTGCGCACGGATGACGGCGTTGAAGGCATCGGTCATTGTTATGCGGGCCATGCCGGCGGGAAGATCGTTTCCCTAGCCGTGCGTGAGCTGTTCGCGCCACTGGTCAGGGATCGGGATACCACCGCGACCGAGTTGCTGTGGAAGCGGATGTACCAGGAGGCGCTGCTCCATGGCCGCGCGGGCTCGGTCATGCGCGCGTTGAGCATCATCGACATCGCGCTTTGGGACCGCAACGCGCGGGCGGCGAAGCTGCCGCTCTACAAATATCTGGGCGCCGCCTGCGAGGGTACCGTCCCGGCCTATGGCAGCGGCGGCTATTATCTGGACGGCAAAACACCTGAGATGCTCGGCGAAGAGATGGCGAGCTACGTCGCGCTTGGCCTCGGCGCCGTCAAAATGAAGGTCGGCCGCGGCGATCTCAGGTCCGAAGAGCTGCGCATCGCCGCCGCGCGCAAGGCTATCGGACCGGACATTCTGCTGATGCTGGATGCCAACAATGCGTGGTCGGATGTCCCCACCGCGCAGCGCTATCTGGAGCGGTTCGCGCCTTACGATCCTTATTGGATCGAGGAGCCGTTCGGTCCCGATCAGATCGACAATCATGCCAAGCTGGCGGCGCTTACGCATATTCCAGTCGCCACGGGCGAGATCGAAGCGGGCCGCTGGCGCTTCAAGGAACTGCTCGAGAAGAACGCGGCCGCGATCTTGCAGACCGATGCCGCCGTGTGCGGCGGAATTTCGGAGTTCCGCAAAATCGCCGCGTTGGCCGATTGCCACGGCGTGACCATGTGCCCGCATTGGTTCCACGATCTGCATATCCATCTTGTCGCCTCGTCGGCCAACGGGCAGTTCGTCGAGTTCTTTCCCGATGCGAAGGTTTTCAATTTCCGCGAGCTCATCGATCGCCAGCTCGAGGTGCGCGGCGACGGACTTGTGCTGCCGGACGGTCACGGCCTGGGCTATCGGTTCGATGAGAAAGCAATCGCGCGCTTCGATTCCGATAATTGGAGCTGAAGACGGAGAAATGGCGGAAGGGAAGGCGACATCATGGACCTGCGGCTGAGGGGCAAGACAGCGCTCGTGCTGGGCGGCGGCGGCGGGCTCGGACGCGCGACGGTGCATGCGCTAGCCGCGGAAGGCGCGCAGGTCGTCATCGCCGACATCAATAAGGATGCCATCGCAGCAGCCGAAGCCGACATCGCGAAGAGTGGTGCGCGGTCTCTCGGACTGGCATGGGACCTCGCCGATCTTTCAGCGATCGACGGACATGTTTCCACCATCGAGCGCTGCCTTGGGCCGATCGACATCCTGATAAACATCACGGGTGGACCGCCGCCCACGCCGGCGGCTGGCCAGTCGCCCGATCTGTGGAGCAAGCACTTCCAGTCCATGGTCCTTTCGGTGATCGCGATTGCAGACCGGGTGCTGCCCGGAATGCGCGAGCGCAAATGGGGCCGCATCGTCACCAGCACCTCGTCCGGAGTCGTGGCGCCGATCCCGAATTTGGGAATGTCCAATGCACTGCGCCTATCCTTGCTCGGTTGGTCCAAAACCTTGGCGCGGGAAGTCGGCGCCTTCGGCATAACCTCCAACATCGTCGTTCCGGGGCGCATTGCCACGGGCCGCACGCGATTCCTGGATGAAGCTAAGGCCAAGCGGGAAGGGCGCGCCGTCGAGGATGTGTCGGCTGAAAGTGCCGTAGCCATTCCCGCGGGTCGCTATGGACGTCCGGAGGAGTTCGGTGACGTTGTCACGTTCCTCGCGAGCGAACGCGCCGCTTATATGAACGGCTCCGTCATTCGAATTGACGGTGGCCTCATCCCGAGCGTCTGACGGTCCCTTTCTTAACTTAAGCAGGCAAAACCCATGAATGTTCCCGGCAAAGACGTGATCGAGACGCTGCGCGGCATTTCCACCGCAACGCTCACGACGGTTCTTTTGAAGAAAGGTCTGCGCAATGTCTGGCTGCGGGGAAGCATGCCGCTGCGTCCCGATCAGGCGCGTCAGGTCGGACCTGCGTTCACGCTGCGATTCGTGCCGGCGCGCGAGGATCTTGCCACGCCCGAATCCTGGGCGTCGCCGCGCTCCACGCGGGCGGCGATCGAAGCGATGCCGCCCGGCTGCATCGCGGTGGTGGATGCGATGGGAATCAAGGACGCGGGCATCTTCGGCGACATCCTGTGCCAGCGCATCAAGCTGCGCGACGTTGCCGCCCTTGTTTCGGACGGCGTCGTCCGCGACGTTGCCGGCGTGATCAAGACCGAGCTGCCCGTCTGGTGTGGCGGCGTGGCCGCGCCGCCCTCGGTCGCCGGACTGACATTCGTGAATTGGCAAGATCCCGTCGGCTGCGGCGGCGTCGCCATATTTCCGGACGATCTGATCGTGGCCGACAGCGACGGCGCCGTGGTCATCCCGCAAGCACTGGCAAAGGAGGTCGCGCAACTGGCGAGCGATCAGGAAGCGCTGGAGGATTGGCTGCTGGGAGAAGTACGCGGCGGTGCAAGCCTGCCGGGTCTCTATCCTCCCAATGAGGAGAACAAGCGCCGTTACCAGGAGTTTCTCAAGCATGCGGGCAACGCGGCCAAACGGTGACACGGGCACACAGACCCAGCGCCCGTCGCGCAGCGGTCGCCTGGCATTTGTCGGAAGTTTCACCACGCGATCTCGCGGTGCGCGTGGCAAAGGCATATCCGTTTACGACGTCCGCACAGTTGGGGGGCGCTGGAGCGAGATTTTCCGCGTGGAAGAGCCCGTCAATCCGTCGTTCCTGATTGCGGATCCGAACCGCAGCATCTTGTATGCCGTTCACGGCGACGAGCGTCATGCCTCCGCCTATGCAATAGACCGGGGAACGGGTGAACTGTATCTCATCAATCGTACGAGGACCGGTGGGTTGAATGGTGTTCACCTGTCGCTCGATCCGACGGGGCAATTTCTCATCGTTGCAAATCACGACAGCGGGTCGCTGGGCGTTCTTGCGCTGGCGCGTGACGGATCGCTTGGCAACGCTATTCAGATATTGGATCTGCCGGGTGCATTGGGGCCGCACCGCGAGCAATTCAGCACCCAGCCGCATCAGGTGATGTTCGACCCGTCTGCGCGGTTCGTCATCGTTCCCTGCAAAGGCACCGACCGTGTCTTCGTGCTGGCATTCGATGCAAGGCGTGGCCGGCTGTCGCTGCACGGCGACGGCGCTGTCATGCGGCCGGGTGCCGGACCGCGGCACGCGGCTTTTCATCCCGGCGCGCCGTTCCTTTTCGTCGTCAATGAAATCGACTCGTCTATCACCGTGTGCGGCTGGGACGAAAGCTCGGGCAGCATCGCGCCGCTCGGCACAGCGCTTTGCCTGCCGCCCAACACCTCGCGTGCCAACACAGCATCTGCGATCATCGTGACGCGCGACGGACGGCATATCTATGTGTCGAACCGCGGGGACGACAGCATCGCGCATTTCTCGTTCGACGCGCGG
>JAFECN010000275.1 GCA_018242145.1 Pseudomonadota bacterium | reverse complement strand
CGTGACCACCAACGATCCGCAGCTCGGCGGCGGTTACGGCGGTTATGTCCAGGCGCAGTACGGCAACTACAATGACGCGCAGATCCAGGGCGCGGTCGACATTCCGATTTCCGATACGCTGGCCGTCCGCCTCTCCGGCTTTGGCGAGAGAGAGGACAGCTTCTACACCTTCACCGATCGCAATCCGGCCGATGCCTGTCCCGGCGGCAAATATGATGGCTGCAAGCCGGGCTTTCAAAATCCCGGCTTAAGAGAAGCGGCCGGCCGTGCGAGCGTCCTCTGGCAGCCGACAAGCGCGCTGACGGTTTCGTTCAAATACGACGCTCTCTATCAGAACTTCGGCGCCGCGCCCGCGGTGCCGTATTCCCAGTTGCTGCCCGTGGGCGCACCTGTGGCGCCCTACGGCGTTCTCAACGATTATCACGACAGCAACCTGTTTCATGTCCGTGCGGATGCGCCGGAAGGCCGTCTGGATCGCATGCAGCGCGGCATCCTGAAAATCGACTACGTCTTCGATAGCGGCATCAAGTTCCAGTCCATCTCCGACTACAATGTGGGCAACACCCGCTGGCGCACCGATCTCGACCTTACGGACGGAACAAATCCGGGCGACTATGGATATTTCGGGCCCGGCACCAACGGCGGCTGGTTGTTCTTCGACAATGTCGGGGAGAAAGTCTATTCGCAGGAATTCAACGTGATCTCGCCGGACAACCAGCGGATCACGTGGGTGTTCGGCTTGTACGGACAGGAAAACGACTATTCCTGGAACAAGCCGTACCAGTTCTACATCACGGTCGGTCCGCGTTTCCCCGATCCGACGCCCAATGCCGGAAACTTTTATCAGTACGGGTCCTACACATTCCAGGGCAAGACGACGAACAGCGATATCGCCGCCTTCGGTCAGGTGGAAGCCAAGCTCACCGACGACGTTTCCGTTTCACTCGGCGGCCGTTGGACCACGACTCGCTCGAAAAACGATGCGATCTTCTGGAATTATGGCGGAACGCCTTTCGGAACGCCGGACGTCGACAAAAATTCTCAGAAGTCGTCGCACCTCACTTACAAGGCGGCGGTGGACTGGAAGGTCAACGACGGCGATTTCCTCTATGCGTTCGTGGCCACCGGCTACACCGGCGGCGGCTTGAACCCTGCTCCGGATGCCTTCACCCCCGCGACGTTCGGCCCGGTGACGGATACCGACTACGAAGCCGGATGGAAGCGGTCCTCCTGGTTCGACGGACATCTGCGGACGCAGGTGAACGCCTTCTACACGGAGTATAACGATTTTCAGGTCACGCTGCCGGATCCGGGGGCGCCACTCAAGACGTATGAAGTCAATCTTCCAAAAGCGACCATAAACTATGGCGCGGAAGCCGAAGCGCAGGGATCGTTCGGCGCATTCTCCTTCACGGGCAGCGTTGGCCTCTTGAAAACCAAGATCGGCAATTTCTGGGGTATCGATCCTTCGTATAACCGGCTTGCAGCCCTCTATCCCGGAAGCTGCGATCCCAACACCGGGCCCACGGGTGGCGCTCAGCCCTACTGCATCAACGTGAAGGGCAATCCGATCACCTATGCACCGAGCTTCACTTACAATTTGAGTGTCCAGTACGCCTTTGACCTGGGCGAAGGCGCAACGCTGACACCGCGCGTGAGCTTCGCACATGTGTCGCCGCAATGGGCGTCCATATTCGACAATGCGGCCGTGGGTTACCGGCTGGGTGCGCGCAATCTGCTCGACGGGCAGTTGGAGTGGAATACCGGAAGCTGGCTGGTAACGCTCTACGGAACCAATCTTGCGAACCAGCAGTATGTCGCGTCCAACAACTCCGGCGGCCTCTATGCCGGTCTGCCGCGGCAATATGGAATACGCCTGACCAAGACGTTTTAATCTGGGCTCCCTGTCGGCCGCCGGCTTCACCGCTGGCGGCCGAACTTTCTTTTTAGGTTTACTCCCAAAGGCTCATGCAATCTTACGCGCTCACGGTCGACAAATTCCTGGATCACGCCGCCAAGTGGTGGGAGAACCGCGAGATCGTAACCGCAGGCGCGCACCGCACCGGATATGCCGGCCTGCGCGCGCGCAGCAACCGGCTGTCGGGTGCGCTCAAGGCACTGGGACTGCACACCGGCGACCGCGTCGCCACGCTCGCCTGGAACACGCAGCATCACCTGGAGATGTATTACGGCACGATGGGCGCGGGCTTTGTTTGCCACACGCTCAATCCCCGTCTGGCGGTCGCGCATCTGGCCGCGATGATGAACGAAGCGGAAGATCGCGTGCTGGCTGTCGGCCAGGGTCTCATCGATCTGGCGCGGGAACTGGTGTTTCACTGTCCCAGCATCGAAGCCGTCGTGCTGCTCGATGGCGCGCAGGTCGGGCCGCGCCCGATCTGGGACAGGCAGGTCTTCGCATTCGAAAGTCTGCTCGACACGCATGGCGCGGAGGCCGAATGGGGCGCGTTCGATGAGAATGCCCCAGCCGGGCTTTGCTACACCTCGGGCACCACCGGCGCGCCGAAAGGCGTGCTCTATACGCATCGGTCCAACTATCTGCACACGCTGCGCGCCTTGCAGGCCGACGCCATTGCGCTCACGGCGGCCGATTCCATTCTCGTTGCCGTGCCCATGTTCCATGCGAATGGCTGGGGCTTTCCGTTTGCCGCGCCCGCGGTGGGCGCCAAACTCGTTCTGCCCGGCCGCAGCACCGAAGGCGCGCATCTGGCAAAACTCATCCAGGACGAAGGCGTGACAGTTGCGGCCGGCATTCAAACCGTCTGGCTCGGTCTGCTGGATCATCTGGATCAAACCGGCCAGGACGTGCCGACGCTCGAACGCGTGATCATCGGCGGCGCACCGTGCCCGGACTCGCTGATCGAGCGCATGGAAAGCCGCCTTCAGGCCCGCGTTCAAACAAGCTGGGGCATGACGGAGTTGTCGCCGCTCGGCACCGTCGCGCCCGCGCAGGGAACGGTGCGCGCCATTGCCTCCGGGCAGGTGCCGATGGGACTGGACCTGAAGCTTACCGATGCGTCTGGCGCGACATTGCCGGAGCAGCGGAACGTCACCGGCCATCTGAAGGTGAGAGGCCACAGCGTCGTCGATCGCTATTTCAAGGCGAAGACCGATGCGCTCGATGCGGAGGGCTATTTCGACACCGGCGATCTTGCGACGATCGACGATGAAGGGAATCTGACGATCTCCGGCCGCTCCAAGGATCTCATCAAATCGGGCGGCGAATGGATCAATCCGGCGGAGATCGAGGCGATCATCGGCCGCCTGCCGGGTGTGGGGCAGGTGGCGGTGATCGGCCAGAGCGACCCCAAATGGGGCGAACGGCCGGTGCTCGTCGTGGAGCCGCAGCAGAACCACACCCTGGACGATGCCATGTTGCTGGAGGCGCTGTGCGGCAATGTCGCCGATTGGTGGATACCGGATCGCGTGATCCATGTGTCGCAGATGCCGCTCGCGCCCACCGGAAAGATTGACAAAATTCGTTTGCGCGCGGAATACACATCTTGAGCGGCGGGCAACAGGCAGCGTTCGAAACCTTCGCGCCCGGCGCTCCGGCGAATTCAGGTCAGGTCGGTTTGATGGCGCGCACAAAGAAGAAGAAAAAACCGGCAATCCAGGCAAAGTCGAAAAAGGCCCCGCGCACCAAGGCGGAGCAGCGCGCCGAGACGATGGAGCATATCCTGGATGCAGCGGAATATCTGTTCTCCAAGCATGGCCTCTATGGCGTGACGCTGCGCGACGTGGCCCAGAAGATCGGCGTGCACACGTCGCTGATGCATTACTACTTCGAGGACAAGTTCGCACTGTTCACGGCGGTTTTTGTCCGCCGCGCGCCGATCACCAGCGAACGTCGTATGAAGGCGCTCGATCAATACGAGAAGAACGCGAAGGGCAAGCCCACCGTTGCCGGCGCGCTGCATGCGTTTCTGGATACCGATTTCGATCTCTATATGAATGGCGGCGCGGGCTGGAAGAATTACGGCGCCTTCGGCTCGCAAGTCTCCAACACGCCCGAAGGCGCCTCCATGTTCGACGAGCATTTCGATCCGGTGGTGTTGCGCCTGATCTCGGTGCTGCGAAAAGCCCTGCCGGGCGTGCCGCCGGAGGAGATCTTCTGGGGCTATCACTTCGTGACCGGCAGCTTCATGCACTCGCTGTCGCGAAGCGGGCGGCTTGACCGTCTGTCGGGCGGTCTCTGCAAATCGGACGATCTCAAAGCCGTCAAAGCCCGCATGGCCGATTTCATGGCCGCCGGATTCATGACGCTGAAGAAGCGGTAGGGGATCGGCGTCTTCGGCGCCTCGGCCGGGAGCAAGGTTCGCTATATCTGCACTCATTATTATTGTGAGCCATTGAAAGACGGCTCCGGCCCCGCCGCGCAAACCCGATTTGCTAGCCGGGAACGCCATAACACATTGGTTTGAATGGGTTTCTGCCAGATAGGGGAGGCGGAGGCCAAGGTGCGGCATGTCCGCTCTGGCTATGGCAATTGCGAACCATTCGCATTATCTAGGTTCGGCCCGGATGGAGCAGGGCAGGAGAGATGTTCCTTTGCGTCTGAGTGATCTTGCTATCGGCGATTGCGGCGTCATCCGGGGAATCGAACCCGTTGGCGGCAGCGCCCCGCATGACATGAGCGCGGACGAACTGGAGCGCCGGCTTCTGGAAATGGGCTTCGTCGAAGGCGCGCAATTCCGCATTCTGCACGAAGGCCTGATCGGGCGCGATCCGATCGCGGTGAAGCTGGACGACATGCGCGTAGCCCTGCGCCGCAGCGAAGCGCGGACGATATTGGTCGAGCATCAACGCGAAACCGCCGCGGGCAAGCCGGCATCATGAACGATGGCATCGCCATGCGGGTTGCGCTGGTCGGCAATCCCAATTCCGGAAAGACCGCGTTGTTCAACGCGCTCACCGGCGCGCGCCAGAAGGTTGCGAACTATCCCGGCGTCACGGTGGAGCGCAAAGCCGGCATGGCGACCACGCCGCAGGGCCGCCGCGTCACCATTCTCGATCTGCCGGGCACCTATTCCCTGCGGGCGCGAAGTCCCGACGAAGTCGTCACGCGCGACGTGGTGCTGGGCCGCTTCGCCGGTGAAGAGACGCCGGATGTTCTGGTCTGCGTCGCCGATGCCACCAATCTGCGCCTGGTTCTGCGACTGGCGCTGGAGTTGAAGCGCGTCGGCCGGCCGACCATGCTGGCTCTCAACATGTACGATATCGCCGAGCGGCAGGGCATTCGCATCGATATCGAAGGGTTGTCGCGCGCGTTGCAGATGCCGATCGTCACCACGGTGGCCGTGCGCAAGCGCGGGCTGGATGCGCTTCTGCGCGAGGTCGATGCGTTGTCGTCGTCCGAAGCGGCAGCGGCGTCGGCCTGGCATGAACCCAGCGCCGCCGAAATCCGGCAGGCACATCGCGATGCCGAGCAGATCATGCGCGACTTCGTGAAGCCGCCCTTGCGCCCGGATACCTGGACCGGGCGGCTGGACAGCGTGCTGCTGCATCCGGTGGCGGGCACGCTCATTCTTCTCGCAGTTCTCTTTCTGATGTT
>JAFECN010000274.1 GCA_018242145.1 Pseudomonadota bacterium | reverse complement strand
GTTGAGCACATCCATCTTTCCGGTTTCGACCATGAGCTGGAAGGCGCGGCTGAAGAGGAAGTCGCCCACCAGAATGGACGGCTTGTTGCCCCACACCAGATTGGCGGCAAGCTTGCCCCGGCGCAGTTCGCTCGCGTCCACCACGTCGTCATGCAGCAGCGTGGCGGTGTGGATGAACTCCACGGCGGCGGCCAGCCGCACATGGCGGTCGCCCGCGTAGCCGCACATGCGGGCGGCGGCGAGGGTGAGGAGCGGGCGCAGCCGCTTGCCGCCGGAATCGATCAGGTGCTTCGCCAGGTCGGGGATGAGGGTGACGGCGCTGCCCATCCGCTCGTGGATGACGCGGTCGGTGGCGGCCATATCCTGCGCCACGAGCGCATGGAGCCGGTCCACGGGGGACAGCTTGTCAGCGGGAACCTTTAATGCCTCGGCCGTGCTCATCTGCGGTCGTGATCCAAAAGCCTTGCCGTCTGCCCCGTTGCTGGCAGACATTTAGGGAGCCGCGGCAAGGCGGGTCAAGGACGCCCGGCTTTCTTGTGCCGGGACGGAGCAGAACGGGCAGGACGGTGCGGGAAATCCTCAAGACCAACAATCCTGTGGAACTGAATTTCGCACAGGCCGTGCTGAAAGACGCCGGGATCGAAACGGTCGTATTCGACACGAATATGAGTGTTCTGGACGGCAGCATGGTCATTTTGCCGCAACGCCTGATGGTGGCGAACGAGGACGAAGCGGAGGCGCTGGCGATCCTCAAGGACGCCTTCGCCGCGCCGTCGCCGCTCGCATGACTGTGACCGCCGACACATTCATCGGCGGGCGCGTGCTGGTGCGCCAGATGGAGAACGGCTTCCGCTCCGGCCTCGACGCGGTGATGCTCGCGGCCTCGATACCCGCCGGTGAAAGCGACGAGGTTCTGGAATTGGGCGCGGGCGCAGGTGCGGCAAGCCTGTGTCTGGCACGGCGAACGGGCTGTGCCGTGATGGGGTTGGAGATCGACCGAGAGCTTGTCGTTCTGGCCGATGAGAACGCGGCCGAGAATGACTTGTCTGAACGGGTGCGTTTCGTGGCTTGCGATGTTCTGGACCCACCAGCAGAGCTTCGCCGCGCCTTCGATCATGTGATGCTGAATCCGCCATTCCACACGAGCGAAGGCGAAGTGCCGCCGGATGCCGCGCGTGCCCGTGCGCTGCACGATGGCGGAATGCTGGCGGCGTGGCTGGGCGCGGGCATGAAGCGCGTGGTGTCGAACGGAACGCTGACGGCGATCCTGCGCGCGGACCGCCTGGGCGAGGCGCTGGATGTGCTGGGGGATCGCGGTGTGTCGGTTTTTCCGCTGTGGCCGCGATCGGGCGAGACCGCGAAGCGCGTGATCGTGCAAGCCGTGAAGGGTTCGCGCGCGCCGTTTGCGCTGCTGCCCGGACTTGTGCTGCATGGGGAGGGTCCTGCGTTCACGCGCGCGGCGAATGCGATCCTGCGCGACGGCGCGGCACTCAAACTAACCGGCAGGCAGAACTGACATGCGGGTGGCGCCATTCGTTCTGGGACTTTTCTTCGCGTTCGCGACCTGCGTTCTGGTGGCTGTCGGCTTCGCGCTGTTGTTTCCGGATTCTGTCTTCGACGCGGTGTGGAGCTTGTATGAAGCGCGCCGCGCGATGCTGATGCCGTATCGCGATTGGCTGGGGCCAGGCTTCCTGTTGCTGGGCGCGGTGATGGTGTGCGCGTTCTGGGGCAACCTCACGCGCGCGCAGTGGGGGCGGTGGCTCGCCATCGGCGTGTTTGCCGGAAATGCGCTCGGCGATCTGGCGCAGGTGGCGATGGGACATGTGGCGGAGGGGCTGCTGGGCGCGGCCATCGCGGTGACGCTGCTGGTCTGGCTCACCCGGCCCGCGACGAAGGCGTTGTACGCCTGATCCTTGCCCGTGAGTCCGGGCGCCTCTATAGCTTCCCGCCACAGCAAAACCGGGCGAATCGTGGCCAAAGCCGAGACATTTCAGGACCTGATCCTCACGCTCCAGACCTATTGGGCGAAGCAGGGCTGCCTCATCCTTCAGCCCTTCGATGTTGAGATGGGGGCGGGCACGTTCCATCCGGCGACCACCCTGCGCGCGCTGGGGCCGAAGCCGTGGCGCGCGGCCTATGTGCAGCCCTCGCGCCGCCCGAAGGACGGGCGCTATGGCGACAACCCGAACCGGCTGCAGCACTACTATCAGTTCCAGGTCATCATGAAGCCGGCGCCGTCGGACATTCAGGACCTCTATCTGGGCTCGCTGCGCGAGATTGGGCTCGATCCGAAGCTGCACGACATCCGCTTCGTGGAAGACGATTGGGAAAGCCCGACCCTGGGCGCGTGGGGGCTTGGCTGGGAGGTGTGGTGCGACGGGATGGAAGTCTCGCAATTCACATACTTCCAGCAGGTCGGCGGCATCGACTGCGATCCGGTGTCCGGCGAGATCACCTACGGCCTCGAACGGCTGGCCATGTATGTGCAGGACGTGGAGTGGGTGTACGACCTGAAGTTCAACAACCAGTTCCGCTATGGCGAGGTGTTCCTGCAGAACGAGCAGGAGCAATCGGCGTTCAATTTCGAGCTGGCGGATACCGACATCCTGTTCCAGCACTTCAAGGACTACGAGAAGCAGTGCCACGAGCTTCTCACCGCCAACAAGAAGCTGGCGCTGCCGGCTTATGACCAGTGCATCAAGGCGAGCCACTGCTTCAACCTGCTGGACGCGCGCGGCGTGATCAGCGTGACGGAGCGCGCCGCCTATATCGCGCGGGTGCGCACGCTGGCGAAAGCCTGCTGCGAAGCATGGCTGGAAAGCCCGATGGGCGATTACAAGCCGAGGTTCGGGTGATGGCCGACCTTTTGATCGAACTGTTCTCCGAGGAAATCCCCGCGCGCATGCAGGTGCAGGCGGCGAAGGATCTGGAGAAGGTCGTCGTCGGTGCGCTGTCGGATCGCGGGTTTCTGTTCGAAGGCGTGCGCGCCTTTTCGGGGCCGCGGCGGCTGACGCTCGCGATGACCGGGCTGGCGGTGCAACAGCCGGACGTGAAGGAAGAAAAGAAAGGCCCGCGCACGAACGCGCCGCAGAAGGCCATCGAGGGCTTCCTGCGCTCGGCGGGCGTGACGCTGGACCAGTGCCAGACGCAGAACGACGGCAAGGGCGAGTTCTATGTCGCGGTGATCGAGCGCAAAGGGCGCGACACGGCGGCGGTGCTGGCGGAGATGTTGCCGGAATGTTTCGCCAAGCTGCCGTGGCCGAAATCCATGCGCTTTCCGGGCAGCCCGGTGCGCTGGGTGCGGCCGTTGCACGGCATCGTCTGCATGTTCGACGGCGAGGTGGTCCCGTTCGAATTCGCGGGCGTGACGAGCGGCAACACCACGCGCGGCCATCGCTTCCTGTCGGACGGCAAGCCCATTGCCGTGCGCCATTTCGACGATTACGTCGCGGCGCTGGAGAAGGCGTATGTCGTTCTCGAAGCGGACAAGCGCAAGGACATCATTCGGCATGAAACAACGCAGAAGGCGTTCGCGCTGGGCCTTGAACTGATCGCGGACGAGGGGTTGCTGAACGAAGTCTCCGGCCTCGCCGAATGGCCGGTGGTGCTGATCGGCAAGATCCAGGACGAGTTCATGGATGTGCCGCCGGAGATCCTGCAGACCTCCATGCGCACGCATCAGAAATATTTCAGCCTGCGCGATCCCAAGACCGGCAAGATGGCCGCGCGCTTCGCCGTGGTCGCCAACATGGCGGCGGAAGACGGCGGCAAGGAAATCGTCGCCGGCAACGAGCGCGTGCTGCGCGCGCGCCTGAGCGATGCCAAGTTCTTCTGGGACCAGGACCGCAAGCGCACGCTGGAAAGCCGCGTGGACGATCTGAAGGCCATCGTCTTCCACGCCAAGCTCGGCACGCAATACGAGCGGGTGGAACGGATCGAAGCGCTGGCGGGCGAGATCGCGGAGAAGATCGGCGCCGATGTGAAGAAAGCCAAGCGCGCGGCACGGCTATGCAAGGCGGACCTGACCACGGGTGTTGTTGGCGAGTTCCCTGAACTGCAAGGCATCATGGGCCGCTATTACGCGCTGCATGACGGCGAGGATTCCGATATCGCGGATGCCGTGCGCGATCACTACAAGCCCGTGGGCCCTTCAGATGCCATTCCAACGGGGAAAGTCGCTATTGCGGTCGCGCTGGCAGACAAGCTGGACGCGCTGACCGGATTTTTCGGCGTGGGCGAAAAGCCAACCGGCTCGGGCGATCCGTTCGCACTGCGCCGTGCGGCTCTCGGAGCGATCCGCATCCTGCTTGAAGGCAAACTTCGCCTTCCGCTCAAGGTTTCGGCCGATGTTCTCGACTTTTTTGCCGACCGTCTCAAAGTCGCGCTTCGCGAGAAGGGCACGCGGCACGATCTGATCGATGCGGTGTTCTCGCTTGGCAATGAGGATGATCTCGTGCGGCTCGTTGCGCGAGTGGAGGCGTTGCAGAGTTTTCTCAAGACCGATGACGGCGCAAACCTGCTCACGGCTTACAAGCGCGCGGCGAATATTCTGAAGGCGGAAGAGAAGAAGGACAAAAAGACCTTCGACGGCGCCGTCGATGCATCGCTGCTCGCGCTGCCGGAAGAGAAGGCGCTGGCGGAGGTGCTGGGCGCGGCGGAGAAGGCCATTGCCGCCGATGTGCAGGCGGAGAAATTCGTCGAGGCGATGGGCGTGATGGCGGGGTTGCGCAAGCCGGTCGATGCGTTCTTCGACAAGGTCACGGTCAACGACAAGGACGCCAAGCTGCGCGAGAACCGGCTGAAACTGCTCGCCCGCCTGCGCGCCACGCTGCATCTGGCGGCGGATTTCTCGAAGATCGAGGGGTAAGTCTCTCCAACCCACCGCTGTCATGGCCCGCAAAAGCGGGCCACCCAGGTGACGTCTTCTCAAACCTTACAAAAATATCGTCATTGCCCGGCTTGTCCGGGCAACCCATTTCGTTTTTCCAAATGGGAAATTGGGTCGCCCGCATAAAGCGGGCGATGACAATGTTTTTGCGTGAGAGTGGGTGCAGAACCCAACTGGGTGGCCCGCTTTTGCGGGCCATGACAGCTTAGGGGTGGTGGGAAGCGAACAGGCCTACGAAGAACATCACCCACGCAACGATGAGCACCACATTCGAGAGCGCGAAGATGGTGAGCCGCGTATAGATGTGATTCATCGTGAGGTGCACGGCGCTGTGCGCCGCGCGCAAGGCTACATAAGCCCAGGCCAAGCCATATTCCAACGGCGTCACGGTGTGCGTCACATAGAGCGCCAGGCACAGCACATAGAACAGCATCGGCAATTCGAGCAGGTTCATGTAGTTGCGGTTGGGGATCGACACATGCCCCGGCACGCGCGCGGATTCGCCGAAGCGGAAATCCTCGCCGGTGATCTCGCCCGCGGCGCCCGCGCGGAACCGCTTGATCGGGATCAGCAGCAGGACAAGGAACGTGAGCGCCACCAGCGCGGCGACCGGTCCGAAAATGCTTTCCTGCGGCATGGTGGTTCCCCCCGAATTGGCGCCCTTGGCCAGTTGCGGTGCAGCATGCCACTCTCACCGCAGAAACGCACCGGTAGCCGGGACTCGCTTCGCTCCGCTCGCTGCCCGGCCATGACGAGGTTCTGATGACAAAGTGGGTTTACAGCTTCGGCAATGGCAAGGCGGAGGGCGAGGCCGCCATGAAGAATCTGCTCGGCGGCAAGGGCGCGAACCTGGCCGAGATGAGCAATCTGGGCCTGCCGGTGCCGCCGGGCTTCACCGTCACCACCGAAGTCTGCACCCATTACTACAAGAACGGCGAAACCTATCCGGCCTCGCTGAAGGCCGATGTCGATGCGGCGCTCAAGACCGTGGGCGAGATCGCGGGCGGGGTGCTGGGCGATCCGGCGCGGCCGTTGCTGGTGTCCGTGCGTTCTGGCGCGCGCGTGTCCATGCCGGGCATGATGGATACGGTGCTCAATCTCGGCCTCAATCCGCAGACGACCGAAGGGCTTGCCAGGCTCACCGGCAATCCGCGCTTCGCCTATGACAGCTATCGCCGCTTCATCCAGATGTATTCCAACGTGGTGCTGGGGCTGGAGCACAGCGCCTTCGAGGAAATCCTCGATCAGGAGAAGGAAGACAAGGGCTACGAGCACGATACCGAGCTGGAAGCCGAAGACCTGAAGCGCATCGCCGGGCGCTACAAGGCACATGTGCAGAAGGAACTGGGCAAGCCGTTCCCCGACGACGTGCACGATCAGCTCTGGGGCGCGATCGGCGCGGTGTTCGGATCGTGGCAATCGGCGCGCGCGAAGACCTATCGCAAGATGTACCAGATCCCCGAGGAATGGGGCACGGCGGTGAATGTGCAGGCGATGGTGTTCGGCAATCGCGGCGAGACTTCGGCCACCGGCGTCGCCTTCACGCGCGATCCCTCCACCGGCGAGCATCTGCTCTATGGCGAATTCCTCATCAACGCGCAGGGCGAGGACGTGGTGGCGGGCATCCGCACGCCGCAGCCGATCACCAGGCTGGTGCGCGAGCGGCAGGGCGGCAAGAAGCCGTCGATGGAAGAGGCGCTGCCGAAAACCTTCGCCGAACTGAGCGAGATCGCGAAGACGCTGGAAGCGCATTACCGCGACATGCAGGACGTGGAATTCACGGTGCAGGAAGGCAAGCTCTTCATGCTCCAGACGCGCTCCGGCAAGCGCACCGCGCAGGCCTCGCTGAAGGTCGCTGTGGACATGGAAAGCGAAGGGCTGATCGACAAGAAGACGGCCGTGACGCGCGTGGAGCCCGCGGCGCTGGATCAGCTTCTGCATCCCACGCTCGATCCCAAGGCGGAGAAGGAACAGATCGCCATCGGCCTTGCCGCGTCGCCCGGCGCAGCAACCGGCGAAGTGGCGTTCACGGCGGACGAGGCCGAGACGCTGGCGAAGGACGGGCATGACGTCATTCTGGTCCGCACCGAAACCTCGCCGGAGGACATTCACGGCATGCATGCGGCGCGCGGCATCCTGACGGCGCGCGGCGGCATGACGAGCCACGCGGCGGTGGTGGCGCGCGGCATGGGGCGGCCCTGCGTCTCCGGCGCGGGCATGGTGAAGATCGACCTGGCGGCGGGCGCGATGACCTGCGGCAAGCACACCATCAAGCGCGGCGAGATCATCACCATCGACGGCGGTTCGGGGCAGGTGTTCAAGGGCAAGGTGCCGACCCTGCAGCCGGAACTGACCGGCGATTTCGGCACGTTGATGGGATGGGCGGATTCCATTCGCCGCCTGAAAATCCGCACCAATGCGGATACGCCGCACGATGCGGACGTGGCGCGCAAGTTCGGCGCGGAAGGCATCGGGCTTTGCCGCACCGAGCACATGTTCTTCGAACCGGATCGCATTCTCGCCGTGCGCCAGATGATTTTGGCGGACGAGAAGCAGGCGCGCGAAGCGGCGCTCGCCAAATTGCTGCCGATGCAGCGCGGCGATTTCGAACAGATATTCAAGGTGATGGAAGGATTGCCCGTCACCATCCGCCTGCTCGATCCGCCGCTGCACGAATTCTTGCCGCAGAAGGACGAAGAGATCGCGGAGGTGGCGAAAGCCGCCGGATCGACTCCGGCGAAATTGCGCGCGCGATTGATCGCGCTGCACGAAGCCAATCCGATGCTGGGTCATCGCGGCTGCCGCCTCGGCATCACCTATCCGGAAATCTACGAGATGCAGGCGCGCGCCATTCTGGAAGCGGCGCTGAATGTGGAAGAGCAAGGCGGCAAGCCGGTCGAACTGGAGATCATGATCCCGCTGGTGGGTTTCAAGACCGAGCTGGACATGCTGCGCGACCGCATTTCCGCCGTGGCCGAAAGGCTGAAGGCGGAGCGCAAGAAAAGCCCGAAATATATGGTCGGGACGATGATCGAGTTGCCGCGCGCCGCGCTACGCGCGGGCGATATCGCGCAGACGGCGGAGTTCTTCTCCTTCGGCACCAACGATCTGACGCAAACCACGCTCGGCATGAGCCGCGACGACGCCGGCGGATTCCTTACCGATTATCTTTCGAAAGGCATCATCGCACGCGATCCGTTCGTCAGCATCGACCAGGACGGCGTGGGCGAGCTTGTGCAGATTGCGGCGGAACGTGGGCGCAAAACGCGCAACAATCTGAAGCTCGGCATCTGCGGAGAACATGGCGGCGATCCGGATTCCATCCGTTTTTGTCACGACTCCGGACTCGATTATGTGTCGTGTTCGCCGTTCCGCGTGCCCATTGCGCGCCTTTCCGCCGCGCAGGCTGCGTTAAGAAATATCACGAAAGCAGAATAGTCCGTGTACGGACGACACAGGGAAATGCTGGATTTTTCTCGTTTACATGACTCAGTGTCATGATGAACAAACTTTTTGTTTGACGATTCGAATTTTCATCGGCATCACATCGGCCGCGCCTGAAGGGGGCGAGGAACCGTTCGGAACAACGACGAGACGAAACAAAAGTCGAAACGCCATTTCATCCGAAAGAGACGCCGAGTACCCGCTATGCAGAAAAAATTGAAATCCGCGCTGCGCCGCGCAGACCGTGTTGTCGCGAGCGCCTTCTGCCTGACGCTGGGCCTGTCCGCAGCGGCGGTCGCTTATGCTCCGTATGCGGATCATAACGCGCCGGTGGTGCGCAAGGTTGCGGTGACCGCGCCGGTGAAGCTTGCGCCCGTGGCGCCCGCCGCGGTGCAGACCGCCAAGAACGATGCGGGCACGCTGCAGCTCAAGGCGACGCCCGCCAGCTATCAGCCGGGCGCCGATGCGTTCGGCGGCACGGCGATCAGCCCGTCGCAGGCTGAGCTTCTGGCACAGGTGTTTCTTCAACAAGGAAACTGCCTCGCGGATGCCATGTATTACGAAGCCCGCGGCGAAGGACGCGCGGGCCAGCTTGCGATCGCGGAAGTCGTCTATAACCGCATGCGCTCTCGCTATTATCCGGGAACGATCTGCGGCGTCGTATTTGAAGGCGCCAGCCTCCACACAGGCTGCCAGTTCTCGTTCACCTGCAACGGCGAAATGGCAAGGCGGCGGTCCCCTGTCGTCTGGCGGCGTACGCAGCGCCTCGCGCTACAGATAGTCACCGGCATCGTGCAGTTGCAGAACACGACCAACGGCGCGTTGTCGTTCCATGCGGTCGATGTCGCGCCGGGATGGGCGGACACGATGAGCCGCACGGTGCAGATCGGCCATCACATCTTCTATCGCCCGGCGGGCCATAGCCTGATGCGCGGCGCCTAATCCTTTTGCGCGCCGAGCAGGCCGCCAAGCATTCGCTTGCGGATCGTGTTGCGCATGAAGCTGGGCGCCAGCGCCTTGATGATGTCGATGCGGCGGATTTCCTTCGGCACATACCAGTGCAGCTTGTCGCTGTGATAAGCCTCCCACGCGCATTCCGCGACGGATGAGGCGGGCATCAGCCGGAACATGCCTTTCTTGGGCGCATTGGCATAGAACTCATCTTCCGTCGGCTTGGCGCGGTCTTCCGTGTGGTTGGGCGTCTGGCGCAGGATCGGGGTGTCGATCAGGCCCGGCAGAACATCCGCCACGCGCACGCCGTGACGCGCGAACTCCACCGACAGCGCTTCCGTCAGCCCCTTCACGCCGTGCTTGGTGGCGGAATAGACCGCGATGCGCGGCATGCCATAGGTGGCGGACGACGACGAAGTGATGAACACCAGCGAATTCTTCGCGTTCTTCAGCAGCGGCAGCGCCGCGTAGATGCTGGCGATCACGCCGATGAAATTGATCTGCACCACGCGCATGGCGGCTTCGAAGGGCACATCCTCGAACCAGCCGCTTTCGCCGATACCGGCGTTGGAATGGAGCATGTCCATCTTGCCGTCCGTTTCTTCGCCGAAGGCTTTGACGGCCGCGTCGAAATCTTCCTTTTTGGTGACATCGAGGCGCGCTGTGATGCCGTTGTCGTTGCCGATCTCCTGCGCCAGCGTGGCGAGGCCTTCGGTGTTCACGTCGTAAGCGCCAACGAACCAGCCCTTGGCGTGGAATAGTTTTGCCGTCTCGCGGCCCATGCCGCTGGCGGCGCCCGTGATGAAAATGGATTTGCGTCCCCGCGCCTTGCCAGCCATGGCTTTCCCCCGATGCTCAGAAATTCACGCGGCGGCTGACAGCGCCATCGACGATGAGATTTGCGCCGGTCGTGTAGGACGATGCCGGGCTGGCAAGAAACACCGCCGCGTTGGCGATCTCCTGCGGCGTGGCGCAGCGCCCGGTCGGATTGCGGGAGACGGCCTGCTTGAAATAGTCGGGATTGCCTTTCTCCACCATGTTCCAGACGCCGCCCTCGAAATAGACCATGCCGGGCGAGACGACATTGGTGCGGATGCCCCGCTTGGCATGCTGCCGCGCGAGTCCCTTGGCGTAATGGATCAGCGCAGCCTTGATCGGGCCGTAGGAGGATGGGACGTCGCTCTCCGCCGCAGACACCGACGCGATAATCACAAAGGCCGCATCCTTGCCGGCGGCGGCGGCTTTTTCGAGAAACGGATAGGCCGCATCAAAGGCGTTCACCGCGCCCAGCACGTCGAGCTTGAAGTTGGATTCCCAGGAGGCGGGATCGCCGCCCTGCGCCATCGCGCCGGCGTTGGAGACAAGAATGTCGATGCCGCCGAGGTCCGTGCCCGCTTTCTCGATCCAGCTTTTAAGCGCGGGGCCATCGGTGATGTCCACGGAGGCGCCAGTGGCCTTCACGCCTTTGTCCTTGAGCGCCGCGACAGTGTCCTTCACCTGATCGGCATTGCGCGCGCAGACGGCGACATTCGCGCCTTCGCTTGCCAATGTGTCGGCGATGGCGCGGCCGATGCCGCGCGTGCCGCCCAGAATGACGGCGTTCTTGCCCTTGAGATGAAGATCCATGTCGCGCTGTCCCGATTTTGTCCGCAAGCACTCTGCGGCAGGGATGGGCGCTAGTCCATCGCTGTGGGAACGATCTCTGCGTCGGACACGAAGATTGCCGCAGCGGCAGTTTTGCACGCGCCGATGATGGCGGGTTCGGCGGGCACAGCGCCCGGCGCGCTTTGCAGTTTCGCGGCCTGCGCCGTCATGGCGTTGTGTTTCGCGCAATCGCGCAGCCGCCCGGTTATGACGACGAAGGAGGGCCCGAGCTTGAGGCGATGCGCAATCGCATCGTCCTTCCAGTATAGCCCCACCTTCGAAGCCTTCACCGGATTCATGTGCGCAGCATTCACATAAAGCGCGCTGCCATCGGTGAACGCTTCGAGCGCCACGCAACGTTCCATGTCTTGCGAAGGCGCGGCGTTGAGCAGCTTCAGATCGATTGGCCGGGCGTCGGCTTTGGCGCAGTTGAAGTCGCCATTGAAATAGGCGGCATTCGCCGCGCGTTCGGCGGAATTGTCGGGTGCGACCTGCGTGGCGCAGGCGCCCAGCGCCAGAAGCAAAGCCGCGCCTGCGATGCGCGCGATGGAACGATCCCCCGTCATTGCGCAATCACATCAAAAATCCAGGCCAAGGTCCAGATTGGTGACCGAATGGGTGATCGCGCCGGAGGAAATGTAGTCCACGCCGGTTTCGGCGACGGCGCGCACGGTGGCGAGCGAGATATTGCCGCTGGCTTCCAGCACCGCGCGGCCCTGTGCCATCGCCACGGCTTTGCGCAGAGTCTGCGGTGGCATGTTGTCGAGCAGGATCGTGTCCACGCCGATCTTCAGTGCCTCTTCGAGCTGCTTGAGCGTATCGACCTCGACCTCGATCTTGACCATGTGCGCGGTTCCCGCGCGCGCGGCTTTCACCGCTTTGGTGATCGAACCGGCGACGGCGATATGGTTGTCCTTGATGAGCACGGCATCGTCGAGGCCCAGGCGGTGATTGAAGCCGCCGCCGCAGCGCACGGCATATTTCTCCAGCAGACGCAGGCCCGGAGTCGTCTTGCGGGTTTCCACGATGCGCGCCTTTGTGCCTTTCACGGCATCCACCAGGGCGCGTGTCGCCGTGGCAACGCCGGAGAGATGGCCCGTGAAGTTCAGCGCCACCCGCTCGGCGGTGAGGATGCTGCGCGCGGAACCTTCGATGGTCGCCACGATGGCCCCGGCTTTCACTCGCGAGCCGTCGGGCACTCTCGCGGTGAATTTCAGATCGGGATCGACAACGCCGAAGGCACATTCGGCGGCGATCAAGCCCGCGATGGTTCCCGGCTTTCGCGCGGCAAGTTTCGCTTTGACCTTCTTCGTCGCCGGAATGATGAGATCGGAGGTGATATCGCCCGCGCGGCCGAGATCTTCTTCCAGCGCGTGAACCACGATGGGCTCAACGAGCAAAGAATGCGGCGGGCGGGTGAAGGGAAGAGCTAGAGGCACGCGGTGCTTTTCGCTGTCGATGCGGCATCGGCGGAAATCTTCTCCGCCTCCGCGAGGGTGAGGAAACTGCGCTTGGCTTCGGTGTCGGTCTGCGGATAGTCGCTGCGGAAATGGCCGCCGCGGCTTTCATGCCGGGCGAGCGCGGCGGCGGTGACCATTTTCGCGGCGGCCGTCATATTGAGCAGGGCGGGTTCGCCCGCGCCGGCCCGTTCCACGGCCTCGATGGTGGCCAGCGCCGCCGACAGGCCTGCCGCGTCCCGCTCCAGCCCGACATCCCGGCTCATGGCCTCCCGCAAGGCTCTGGGCGGCGGCGGGGCGTTGAACCGCTCCGGGGCGGGCGGGGTGCCCTGCGCCGCCTGCGGTGCGATCCGGCCCCGGACATCGTTGGCCGCGCGGGCGCCGAAAACCAGGGTTTCCAGAAGGGAATTGGAGGCCAGCCGGTTGGCGCCATGCAGCCCGGTCGAGGCGCATTCGCCCACAGCCCAGAGGCCCTCCAAGGCGGTGCGGCCGTGTTCGTCGCTGGCGATGCCGCCCATGTGGTAGTGCGCGGCGGGTGCGACGGGGATCGGCTGGGTTGCGGGATCTATGCCCGCGGACCTGCAGATTTCATAGACGGTCGGGAAGCGATCGGCGAAACGCGCGCCGACGGCTTCGCGGCAATCGAGGAAGACCTTGTGGCCGCGCGCGATCTCGCGATGGATGGCGCGCGCCACGACATCGCGCGGCGCCAGTTCTGCGTCGGGATGGATTGCGGGCATGAAGCGGCGGCCGGTTTCATCGATCAGCGTCGCGCCTTCGCCGCGCAAGGCTTCGGTGGCGAGCGGCGCGGGATCGCGGCCGATGGCGATGGCCGTGGGATGGAATTGCACGAACTCCGCGTCGGCGATCACCGCGCCCGCGCGCGCCGCCATGCCGAGGCCTTCGCCGCGCGTCTCTAGCGGATTGGTCGTCACCGCATAGAGCGCGCCGATGCCGCCGGTGGCGAAGATCACCGCCTTCGCGCGAAACAGAACAAGGCGTGTGCCGTGGCCCGCGCCATAGCGCGCAAAGACACCCGTCACGCGGCCGTCTTCCATCGCAAGTTCGAGGGCGTGGAATCCCTCCAATATGCGAATAGACGGGGTGGCGAGCGCGCGTTCCGCCAGGGTGCGGGTTACTTCCGCGCCGGCACGGTCGCCTTTGACATGCACGATGCGTTTGGCGGAATGCGCCGCTTCGCGGCCCAGCGCGAGCGTGCCGTCGGGGTTGCGGTCGAACGGCGCGCCGTACGCGATCAGGTCTTCGATGCGCGAGGGGGCCTCGCGGGTGACGATCTCGACAATGTGCGGATCGCAGGTGCCCGCGCCGGCGGTGATGGTGTCTGCGGCGTGGCTTTGCCAGCTATCGCCTGCGCCCATGGCGGCGGCGATGCCACCTTGCGCCCACGCGCTCGATCCGGATGTGCCGGGCTGCGCGCCCGCCAGCACCAATGCCGGGAAGGGCGCAAGCTTCAGCGCCGTGAACAATCCCGCCATTCCAGCGCCGAGAACCAGCGCGCCGGGCGATTCGATGATGTTGTCGATGGGGCGGGCCACGTCAGGCGGCTTTCTGGACCGGGATCTTCACCGCAAGCATCCGCTCGACGGCCTGTTTCGCGCGTTCCGCGATGGCCGGATCGACCAGCACTTCCGTCGTCATCGTCTGCAGCGAATGCAGAATCTTCGGCAGCGTGATGCGCTTCATATAGGGGCAGAGGTTGCAGGGGCGCACGAATTCCACGTCCGGGAATTCGACGGCCACGTTGTCGCTCATCGAGCATTCGGTCACGAGCACCACCTTCTGCGGGTGATGGCGGCCGACATAGCCGATCATCGCGCTGGTGGAGCCGGAGAAGTCCGCTTCCGCCACCACGTCCGGCGGGCATTCCGGATGCGTCAGCACCACGACGCCGGGATTGGCTTCGCGGAAATTGCGGATGTCCTGCGGCGTGAACCGCTCATGCACCTCGCAGGCGCCGTCGTAGGTGATGACTTTGATCTTCGTCTGCTTGGCGACGTTCTGGGCCAGATATTTGTCCGGCACCATGATGACGGTATCGACGCCCTTTTCGCGCGCGATGTCTTCGACAACGGCGACGGCATTGGACGAGGTGCAGCACACGTCGCTTTCCGCTTTCACGTCGGCGGAGGTGTTCACATAGGTCACGACCGGCAGGCCCGGATATTTCTGGCGGAGCAGGCGCACATCCGCGCCGGTGATCGAGGCAGCCAGCGAGCAGCCCGCTTCCATGTCCGGGATCAGCACCGTCTTGGACGGCGAAAGTATCTTCGACGTTTCGGCCATGAAGTGCACGCCGGCCTGCACGATCACCTGGGCATCGGTGCGCGCGGCTTCGCGGGCAAGCTGGAGGCTGTCGCCGGTGAAGTCGGAGACGCAGTTGAAGATCTCCGGCGTCATGTAGTTGTGGCCGAGGATGACCGCGTTCTTCTGTTTCTTCAGCTTGTTGATCGCGTCCACATAGGGCGCGAACACCGGCCACTCGATTTCGGGAATGACGTGGGAGACTTTCTGGTAAAGGTCCTGCGTCGCGCGTGCGATTTCGGACGTGTAGGGCAGGGGCTCTGCGCCTTTCAGATTACGGATCGCCACATTCATCGCCGCTCTCCTTATGCTCAATTTGAGCATATATATAGGGCAAAAAGACCGGCCTTAAAGGGCCGGTACGCAATACCGTTATGCTACTCCTGAGCATAAGTCCGTCAAGGTGGCGAGCATCCGGTGTGACGTTGCAGCCTTGCCAAGCGGGCCATTCCGTGGCCGCGCGCGGAATCACATAATATTACCAATGCGTTAGCTGTGTCATAAATGGCACGGCCGGGATTGAAATATACTTTCGCGCGACGTCCGCCCTTGGATAGCCGCGAGTGGAGCGTTACCTCCCGGCCACGGAAGCGGGGAGACACCCGCCCGAACGAACCTACGGAGGGTTACCTTGTTACTTCGCACCACACTTCTCGGCGCAGGATGCGCGCTGGCTCTGATTTCCATGTCCGCGCCGGCATCCGCCGAATTCTCCGGCGTACTCAGCGGAAACTATG
>JAFECN010000273.1 GCA_018242145.1 Pseudomonadota bacterium | reverse complement strand
CGGAATTCGCTGTGGCCGATCTTGCCGTTCTCCGGGTCGATCCAGCGCATGATCTCCGTCGCGCCGGGACCCGTCACATAGAAATCGAGCGCCTCGGCTGCGTTGTTCGCAAGCAGATAGATGGAAACGTCCGGTCTTGCTTCAGGCATGCGTCACCTCTCCGCCGCCTTTTAGCGAGCGGGACCACACAGGGATTGTAGAAAATTTCCGCCCGCCACGCGCGCCGTAAACGGGGGTGGAACTTCACTCCGGCAGCGGCAGGTGCTGCTGGTAAGGGCCGCGCAGGGCGAGATATTGCGTCGGCGTGAAGCCGCAGAACTCGCGGAAGTCGCGGATCAGATGCGGCTGGTCGTAATAGCCATGCTCGGCGGCGAGCGGCGCCCAGTCCACGGCGGGCAGGGTCCACACCCTGTCGAGCAGGCGGTGGAACCGCTTCACGCGCAGATAAAGCTTGGGCGTGAAGCCGACTTCTTGGGTGAAGTGACGGATGAATTTCTTCTGGCTGAGATCGGCGTCGTCCGCCGCGCGCTTCACGCGCGAAGACAGCGGCGCGCGGTCGAAACGCTCAAGCGCCATCGACACGGCGGCGCTGTGCTCCAGCGGACGCGGCGCATGGTCGAGCAGCGCCTTCAGCAGCACCCGGAATTTCGGCATCACGCCTTTCGTTTCCACGAGCTGCATGTGCAGGCTGTGGGCGCGGTTGTTGCCCCAGAAATCGTCCAGCGAGAGATGGTTGTTGAAGAAATCCATGCCGGTCGGCCCGAAGAACGGCCACGCGCCGCCGGGCTGGAAGCGCACGCCCATCATCCGCGGCTGCAGCGCGTCGATGGCGAAATTCCGCGCATGCGTGCCGCACAGCGCGATCCCGCGGAGCTTGTTCTTGATGCGGAAGCCTTCGCCACCATACCAGCGAAGCCGGTCCTCGCGCAGATTGATGAGAATGCCCATGTGCGCGGACGCCATGATGGTGTCTTTCGCGTAGGATGGCGCGTCGTCCGTTTCCCAGTACCAGAAGTTCTGGATGAAACGGTCCAGCGGCGCGGGCGGCGTCCAGGTTTCGTAGATCACAACGGCCAAGATGCGCGCGGGACGGCCCGAACTCAACAGACATCGCGACAATCCCGGCAAACGGTGAAGACAAAACGTCTTCAAGCTTGCCCAGAAAACCACTCTCCCCTTGAGGGAGGGTCGAAACGCGAAGCGTTTCGGGGAGGGGCATGGCAGCGATGGATCAGCCTCGTGCACAACGCCGTTCGCAGTTCAAGCGCAACACGGCCCGCGCATTCCGCGCCAATCCAACCGAGGCCGAGCAGATTCTCTGGAATCGTCTCCGGCGCAAGCAATTGGGCGTGCGGTTTCGCCGGCAGCACCCCATCGGGCCTTATATCGTCGACTTCTTTTGTCCGGCAGCAAGGCTTGTTGTCGAACTCGATGGCAGCCAACACGGGTTCGAGACCGCAATCGCACATGACGAAAGAAGGACGCGTTGGTTGGAAGAACGCGGATGCGAAGTGTTACGGATTTGGAATCGCGATTTCTTCACGGATATCGAAATGGTGATGGAGCGAATTGAGCGTGCTCTTCGAGAGCGCGTTTCGCCCCTCCCCGAATTGCTGCGCAATTCGACCCTCCCTCAAGGGGAGGGTGGTTCATGAGGCGAGTTCTTTGGCTCTCTTCCGCGCGGCGGAAACCGCGCGCTTGATCAGCGGCGCCATGCCGTCTTTCGCCATCAATATATTGAGAGCCGCTTCGGTGGTTCCGTGCGGGCTGGTGACGTTGCGGCGAAGGGCTTCGGCGGGGGCGTCTTCGGCCTTGAGCAGGGCACCCGCGCCGATGATCGTCTGGCGCGCGAGGCGGTGGGCGATGGAGGGCGGCAAGCCTTCGCGGCGCGCGGCCTCCTCCAGGCATTCGACCAAGAGGAACACATAAGCCGGGCCGGAACCGGACACGGCGGTGACGGTGTCGATATCGGTTTCGCGTTTCACCCAGACGGTTTCGCCCAGTGCCGCCAGCAACACTTCCGCAAGCTTGCGGTCGGCAGGCGTGGCGTTCGGCGCGGCGTAAAGCGCGGAGATGCCTTCGCCGACCGCGCCCGGCGTGTTCGGCATGGCGCGGACGATGCGCGCGGATTTGCTCCATGCCTTCGTCATCAGCTTGATGGAACTTCCGGCGGCGATGGAGATCATCGGCACGCCGGATTGCGCGATGGCGCGCAGGCGCGGCGCTTCGGTTTTCAGGATCTGCGGCTTCAGCGCGACCACACAGGCACGCAGTCTTTTTGGCGCATCTTCGAGGTTTTTCAGAAGCGTCACATCGTGTTTGGCGAGGCGCTTCAATGCGGGCGATGGATTCGTCTCGACGACGACGACAGGCCCAAGCCCGCGCGCCAACCAACCCTTGAGCAGCGCGCCACCCATGCGACCGGCACCAATCAAAAGAAGCGGAGTACTTGCCATAAATCACCTCCCCCTTGTGGGGAGGTCAAAAAATTCGAAGCGCAGCGCAGAATTTTTTGGGTAGGGGGTACGATGACGAGGACCTATCCCCCCACCCGAAAAAGCTTTGCTTTTTCGCTCGTACGCTGTCGCTACTCGCCCCCACAAGGGGAAGACGATGAGGAGGTGCGCTTTCACACTAGGCCTGCCCCTGGCACTCCAGCACCGCGGCGGCGACGGCTTCTTCGGCGGACTTGCCGCCCCAGAGCACGAACTGAAACGCCGGGTAGTAATATTCACAAGCCTCAACCGCAAGGTTCAGCATGGCCTCGCATTGCTGCGCGCTGGCCATCGCTTCGGGGAAGATCATCGCGTGGCGGAACACCAGCGTGCCGTCCTCCGGCCACAGGTCGAAATGGCCGATCCACAGCTTGGCGTTCACGAACATCAGAAGATTGGCCACTTCGGCGCGGCGCTTTTCGTCCACGCGCATGTCAAAGGCCGAGGAAAGATGAAGCGACTGCAATTCGTCGCGCCAGGAGAAGCTGAAATGGTGATCGCACCATTTGCCCGCCACCGACAGGCTCAGCTCGTTGCGGCCCTGCCGCTCGAACGGCCAGCCATTGTCCTCCACCGTGCGCTCCAGCATGTCGAGCGGATGGGGGGCTGAGAACGTCTCGTCCTGATGGGCAAGGGACATTCCGGACTCCTAAAGGCGCGTGCCGAAGCAAAACGAAGCAGTTGCGATCAAACTGGCACAAGATTTTGTGGCGGCACAAGAGTCTCTGCGCCATGCCCTGTGGACGCGGGAAGCGTTCACAGCTTTCGCTGACTCGAAACGGAGTCCTGTGGACGAGTCAGATTCGAGTCAGGAGTCTGATTTGACTCGCGTTTTCGACTCCAGCGCGGCGATGCGCGCTTCGAGCTTCGCGTTTTCCTCGCGCGCCTTGGCCGCCATCGCCTTCACCGCTTCGAACTCCTCGCGGGGTACGAAGTCCATGTCGGCGACGAGGCGCTCCAGCCGCTGGCGGATGAAGGTGTCCATCTCGGCGCGCACGCTTTGGGCGGCGCCGGCGGCGTCGGTGAAGATGCGGGAGAGCCCGTCGAGGAAGGGGTTGTCGGTCTGCATGGGGGATTTATAGAGGGAATAGCGAATAGTGAGTAGTGAATAGAGGACATTCGGGCTAGTTTCCCCTACTCACCACTCACTATTCGCTATTCCCCATGTACCTCCAATTTCCCGACATGGACCCCGTCCTTATCCACCTGGGGCCGTTTGCCATCCGCTGGTATGCGCTGGCCTATATCACCGGGCTTCTGGTGGGCTGGTGGCTGGTGCTGCGGATGCTGCACCAGAAGAGCCTGTGGAAGAATCCGCCCTTCAACGGCAAGCCGCCGATGAGCGACGACGACGCGGGCGATCTGGTCGTTTGGGCGACGCTGGGCGTGATCCTGGGCGGGCGCATCGGCTGGGTGATCCTTTACGGCTTCTTCCTGTGCGGGGTGACGCCGGACGCGGGCGGCGGCTATTGCCAGGGCCTGCCGATGGATTTCTTCGTCCATCCCATCCGCATCATCGCGGTGTGGGAAGGCGGCATGTCGTTCCACGGCGCGGCCATCGGCGTGCTGCTGGCAATGTGGTTGTTCTGCCGCAAGCGCAAGCTGGCGATGTTCTCGGTCGCCGATCTGGTCTGCGCGGTCGAACCCATCGGGCAGGGATTGGGGCGGCTCGCCAATTTCGTGAACGGCGAATTGTGGGGGCGTCCGACGACGGAACCCTGGGGCATGGTGTTCTGCTCGCCGCATATCATGGCGGCCAATCACGGCATCTGTCCGGCGGGAAATATCCCGCGCCATCCGAGCCAGCTTTACGAGTTCGCGCTGGAGGGCGTGCTGATGCTCATCATCATGCAGGTGGGCATCCGCAAATTCCGCTGGCAGGACACGCCGGGGCTGGCGAGCGGCATCTTCCTCATCGCCTATGGCGTGCTGCGGATCGTCTCCGAACTGTTCCGCGAGCCGGATGCGCCGTTCATCGGGCCGATCACGATGGGCGAGACGCTCTCCTTCGCGTTCATATTGGGCGGCGCGTTCGTGATCTGGATCGCGCAGCGCCGCAAGCGGCCGGCCGTCGCATGAACGCGCTCGGCCAGCGCATCGCGCGGCTGATCGAGGCGCAGGGACCGATCTCCATCGCCCAGTTCATGACGCTGGCGCTGCACGATCCGCAGGGCGGCTATTACGCGACGCGCGATCCCTTCGGCGCGCGCGGCGATTTCGTGACCGCGCCCGAAGTGAGCCAGATGTTCGGTGAGATGCTGGGCCTGTGGATCGCGCAAAGCTGGCATGACCAGGGCAAGCCCGACGCGCGGCTGGTGGAGCTGGGGCCGGGACGCGGCACGCTGATGAGCGATGCGCTGCGCGTGATCCGCCAATTGATGCCGGAGTTTTTGAAGCGGGTTGAGATTGTGCTGGTTGAAGCGAGCCCGACACTCACCGCCATTCAAAAGAAAGCGCTGACCGATGCCGGCGCGAATGTGCGATGGTCGGTGCAGTTCGACGGCGCGCTCGCCGACAAGCCGCTGTTCCTTCTCGCCAACGAATTCTTCGATGCGCTGCCGGTGCGGCAGTTCGTGAAGACCGAGCGCGGCTGGTGCGAGCGGATGGTGGTGGCGAACGATAGCGTTCTGGATTTCGCGCTGTCGCCGGAAGCGATTCCGAACGCGGCGCTTCCGCCCAGCCGCGACGGCGCGCCTCCCGGTGCGGTCTATGAAACGTCCCCCGCCGCCACCGCCATCGTGCAGCAGGTCGCCGAAACCATTGCGCGCAGGGGCGGCGCGGCGCTGATCGTGGATTACGGCTATGGCGCCGAGGCCGGTTTCGGCGAAACGCTGCAGGCCGTCGCCGCGCACAAATATGCGAGCGTGCTGGACGCGCCCGGCGACGCCGATCTTTCCGCGCATGTGGATTTCGCGGCGCTGGCGCAGACGGCGCGCGAGGCGGGCGCCGCGCCGTTCGGGCCGGTGCCGCAAGGCGAATTCCTCGAAGCGCTGGGCATCGTGCAGCGCGCGGCGACATTGGCGCGCGGAAAGCTCGGCTCGGTGCCGGAGATCGACGGGCAATTGGAACGCCTGATCCTGCCGGACCGGATGGGGGCCTTGTTCAAGGCGCTGGCGATCCTGCCGCCCGGCGCGCGCCCGCCGGCGGGGTTTTGATTTCGCATCACCTCCCCCTTGTGGGGGAGGTCGAAACAGCGAAGCTTTTTCGGGTGGGGGAATTGGGTTGACCTGTCCCCCCACCCGGATCATTTCTCGCTTCGCTCGAAATTCTCCGACCTCCCCACAAGGGGGAGGTGATGGTCATGCTGATCTTGCAATCACCCAATCTCTCCCTCCCCGGCATCGCGCACGGCTTCTTTGGCCGCACGGGCGGTGTTTCCACCGGCATATATGACTCGCTGAATTGCGGGCCGGGTTCGGGGGACGATCCGGCGGCGGTGGCGCGCAACCGCGAACAGGTCGCGGATCATTTTCACGCCGAGCTTGTGACGCTGCATCAGGTCCACAGCGCGACGGCGGTTCCGGTGAGCTTCGCCTGGGGCGAGGCGCGGCCGCAGGCCGATGGCGTGGCGACGCGCACGCCCGGCATCGCGCTGGGTATTCTCACCGCCGATTGCGCGCCGGTGCTGTTCGCGGACAGCCACGCGCGCGTGATCGGCGCGGCGCATGCCGGGTGGAAAGGCGCGCTGGGCGGGATCGTCGAGTCCACCCTGGCGGCGATGGAAGAACTGGGCGCGGCGCGCGCGAACATCGCCGCCGCCATTGGCCCCTGCATCGCGCAGGCGAATTACGAAGTGGGCGCGGAGTTCCGCGATCGCTTCGCAGCCGCGGATGCGGCGAACACAAAATACTTCGTCGCGTCCGATCGCGCCGGACATTTCCGCTTCGATCTGGAAGGCTATGTGCTGGAGCGCTTGCGCCGCGCGGGGCTGCGCGCCGTGAAAGGGCTTTCCGCCGATACCTATGCGCGCGACGGCGACTTCTTCAGCTTCCGGCGCGCGACGCATCGGGGGGAAACCGATTATGGGCGGCAGATTTCTGTTATCGTGCTGACATGAGTCTGGAACCCTTCGGACCCGACATCTGGCTCGCGGAAGGCCCCGTCGTTTCCTTCTACGGCTTTCCCTACCCCACGCGCATGATCGTGATCCGGCTTTCGGACGGCGGGCTGTTCGTCTGGTCCCCCATCGCGCTGACGCCGGCGTTGAAAGCGCAAGTGGATGCGCTGGGGCCGGTGGCGCATGTGGTATCGCCCAACAAGATCCATCATCTTTCCATGGGTGAATGGCAGGACGCTTATCCCTCCGCCAGGCTCTATGCCTCGCCAGGGCTGGCGCAGAAGCGCAAGGACCTACGCTTCGATGCGGTGCTGGGCGACTCCCCGCCCGCGGTGTGGGCCGCGGACATCGATCAGGTGGAAATGGGCGGCAGCGCCTTTCTGACCGAGATCGTGTTCTTCCACCGCAAGAGCCGCACCGCGATCTTCGCCGATCTGATCGAGAATTTCCGGCCCGGCTGGTTCAAGGGTTGGAAAGGCTGGCTGGCACGGCTGGACGGAATCGTGATGCCGCATGGCGGGGCGCCGCGCGAATGGCGCATCACCTTCAAGAAGACGATCGCGCGGGCCGCATTGGCGCGCATTCTGGCCTGGCAGCCCGAACAGGTGGTGATGGCGCATGGCGAATTGACGCGGACGGACGGCACCACGTTTATCCGCAAATCTTTCCGCTGGCTGGCGTGAACCGGCGCGATTCGCCGGTTTACCCCCTGCCGCCCCCTTGCTAGAACCCCGGTCATCAAACCATCACATCGGGGTAGCGGGTGAGCGACGGGACCGGGCAACGCATGAAAGTTCTGGCCGGCAACTCCAACCGCGCGCTGGCCGATGCCGTCGCCCAATACCTCAAGCTGCCGATGACCAAAGCGGTGGTGCGCCGCTTCGCCGACATGGAAGTGTTCGTCGAGGTGCAGGAGAATGTGCGCGGCGAGGACATGTTCGTGATTCAGAGCACGAGCTTTCCCGCCAACGACAATCTGATGGAATTGCTCATCGTGATCGACGCGCTGCGCCGCGCCTCCGCGCGCCGCATCACCGCGGTGATCCCCTATTTCGGCTATGCGCGGCAGGACCGCAAAGTCGGCTCGCGCACGCCCATTTCCGCCAAGCTGGTGGCGAACCTGATCACCGAAGCCGGCGCCAACCGCGTGCTGACGGTGGATCTGCATGCCGGGCAGATCCAGGGCTTCTTCGACATCCCGACCGACAACCTTTTCGCCATGCCCGTCATCGTGAAGGACATCGAGGATGCGCTGGGCACCGGCGATCATCTGATGGTGGTTTCGCCGGACGTGGGCGGCGTGGTGCGCGCGCGGGCGCTGGCCAAGCGGCTGGGCTGCGATCTCGCCATCGTGGACAAGCGCCGCGAGCGCGCGGGCGAGTCCGAAGTGATGAACATCATCGGCGACGTGAAGGGCCGGTCCTGCATCCTGATCGACGACATCGTGGATTCCGGCGGCACGATCTGCAACGCCGCAGAGGCGCTTCTGAAGAACGGCGCGAAGGACGTCTGCGCCTATGCGACCCACGGCGTGCTGTCGGGCGGCGCGGTGGCGCGCATCCAGACCTCCAAGCTCAAGAGCATGGTGGTCACCGACTCCATCGCGGCGACGGAAGAAGTCTCCAAGTGCAAGAACATCCGCCGCATCTCCATCGCCCCCCTGATCGGCGAAGCGATCCGCCGCGTGAGCGCCGAAGAGAGCGTGTCGAGTTTGTTCGACTGAGTTATGGAGGTGTTTGGACTATCGTACCGCCGAGCTCGCGTGCTTTCTGGCCCACAAGCTCTGACGTCTGCTCCATTGAAATATCCAATAACTTTGCCGGTTCGTCATCTTCTAGTGGCGAATAAAGATAGGCGACTCCTATTTGTGCGAAATACGTCGCCATCACCGCCGCGCCGCGCTCCGCAGAGGCAATAAAATTCACGCGATATTCCCGCTGCTCGCTCTCCTTCGCAGCTATCTCCACAGGATCGGGTACGGGACCAATTTTCATGCTTGAAATGTAGCTGGAGGCTGCATTTTGATAACAATGCCCGAACGGGCTTGAGACTTGGACAATGGGCAGGCCTCCTACAGCATCACTTAGTCTTACACGCCCCCCAAAAACACTCCGGAACGAATAAATAAACTGTCGTTCTTCCGGGCTGCTCCACTGTGGAAACTTCACTCCAAAGCCGGCCTCTTGAGGAACTGGCACATTCTGCATCAACGGAATGGGCGAAAAGTCGCCAAGCCAACCAAAATCTACCGGTTCAGAGAGTCTACCTTCTTTGAGTATGCGGATTTCGGGGCCTTGCATGTGTGAAGAAACGATAAAATCACATTCTCCCTCCATTGTATTTGAGCGTAAACATTCCAATATTTGTTCGTATTTCCAGCCATTCGAGACTTCTCTTCTTAAGCGTCGGATAGTTCGCAATGCGATTTCTACAGAACCGGCAAAGGAAATCGTCAAATCGAGACACAGGACTACAGATTTAAGAATGCCAGGTACTATGCTTGGGCTAGCTTTTCGGGGATCGTGAATCATAGTGTCAGAGACGACAATTATGCGATCTCCAAATTTTCTCGCTATGACTATAGTCATGGGATTTGATTGAGCGTTATATGATATTTCATTCTGTCTATACTGCGGTGGAATGTAAATTTTATGCCTACACCCGCCGATGTCCGTAAGATCGCTCTGTCGCTTGATGGCGTGACGGAGATCGATCATTTCCGGCGGCCTGCATGGCGCACGGCCAAGCGCATCTTCGCGGTGATGCGGTCCGACGGACTTTATCTGAACCTGCCCGATGAGCGGAAGGAATTTCTCTTCGCCGCCGACGACAAGACCTTCGTCAAATATATGTGGGGCAAGACGGCGAATGTGATCGTGCAGATCGAGCGTGTGTCGAAGAAGGAGCTGGATGCGCT
>JAFECN010000272.1 GCA_018242145.1 Pseudomonadota bacterium | reverse complement strand
TCTCGCTGGCCGTAGCGCCGCTGCTTCGAAAGCTAATGCCGTTGATCGGCAAGCGTTTCGATATCGACAACACGACGATCGAAATGGCGGGCATGTTCTGGTATTGCGATTCGGGCAAAGCGCGGCGCGAACTGGGCTTCACCACTCGCGAGCCTTTCGATACGCTGCGCGATACCATTGCGGACATTCGCGCGCGGCGGGCGGAGGGACGGGCGGCATGAAGATGGCGGCGATCGTGAACCTGCACGCCGGAAGCGGACGCGCGGGGAAGCTATGGCCGCAGGTCGCCGACAAGTTTGATCACGTGGACGTGAAGTTCACGCGAGGCGCCGGTCACGCTACGGAGTTAACGCGCGAGTTGTTGGGCCGCGGTGTGGATCGCATTCTCGCGGTGGGCGGAGACGGTACGATTCACGAGATCGTGAACGGGTGGCTTGATGGTGACCGGCCGATTCGCGAAGAAGCCACGCTTGCCGTATTGCCGTTCGGCACGGGCAGCGACTATCGCAAGACACTGGGAATCCGCGAGTTTGAGGATGCGTTTGCGCTGGCGCATGAACCGGGTCCGTTTTCATCGATTGACCTGGGCCGCATTGGGTATCAATCGCACGCGGGGCGGCGCGAATCGCGGTTGTTCATGAATGTGGTGAGCTTCGGGATGGGCGGTGAGGTCGCGCTGGCGTCCAAGAACGTGTTCAGCCGGTTGGGCGGCAAGGCGGCGTTCCAGTACGCCACGCTCAAGGTGTTCCTCACCTACCGTGCGCGCACAGCGGCGCTCGAACTGGATGGGGCCGACAAGGGCTCGCACCAGATCACGAATATCGCGATTGGCATCGGGCGGTATCACGGCGGCGGGATGCATGTGTGCCCGCGATCGAAGCTGGACGACGGGTTGTTTGAGGTCACGATCATCCGCAAGCTGGCCGCGTGGGAACTGGCGCGCGACTTGCCGGTGCTGTACTCTGACGACCTGTACGTGCATCCTAAGGTGGATCATCACCGGGCGGAGCGCGTTATTGCCCAATCAACCGAAAAAGTATCGATCGAAGTGGATGGCGAAGCACTGGGAACTTTGCCGGTGGAGCTATCCGTGTTGCCGCAGGTGATTCGCGTAGCCCGCCGCTAAGCGGTGATCCAAGGTGCGGCGGCGCACACTGGCGCCACGGCTGCACGTTGGTCTACGCTATGGCACCCAAACAACAACCCGCCGGCGTTCCGGATCCGAAGACACATGCGCTGGGCTTGGTGGACGCAGTGGGGGAGCGATTCGCCACGCTGGTGGACATGATCGAAAGTCTGGAGAATCCATCAAGCGGCGTCAAACCGGACTATGAAGATATGACGCCTAAGCAGTTAGCCATCAACACGGCGCAACAGATCGCCACGGATCTGGCGATTGTGAAGAAGGCGATTGCCAAGCTGGAAGCGCCCAAAGCGACACTTGGCGCGCCGGAAGAAGCCCTGACCGGGCCTCTGTAAACCGAGCGGGTTTTCTTCACCCTAAAAAACTTTTAAATCATTAATGGGACGCTTGCCATCCCTTTCCTAGAAGCGAATTGCTTGGGGCTGACGCTTCCCTTTCAAACATGGCACGCACTCACTCCACCCGTAATGTCGTTGTTATTGGCGCCGGACCCGGCGGGCTGGCGGCTTCGATTCTTCTTGCCAAAGCAGGCGTGAAAGTCACCGTACTGGAGCGCCTGCCGCGAGTTGGCGGTCGCACGTCCACCATGGCGGTGAACGGCTTCAAATTCGATACCGGTCCGACATTCTTTCACTATCCGCGAATCCTGTCGGAAATTCTGGCGTCCGCGGGCTATGACATCCACCGTGAGTTGAAACTGGTGGAATTAGACCCGCAGTACCGCTTAGTTTTCGGCCAAGGCGGGGAGATGCTGGCCATGCCCGACGTTCGGCGCGTGGAGCAGGCGATTGCGAAATTGTGCCCGGCTGATGCGCAGCACGTGCGCCGTTACCTGGCCGACACGCGGCGTAAATTGACCGCGTTTGAGCCCTTTCTAGCGCAGGCATTTTCAGGCTGGCGCGATCTGGCGAAGCCCGATATGGCGCGATTGCTGCCGATTTTGAAGCCGTGGAAGAGCCTGGACGAGGAATTGAAGACTTATTTCAGCGATCCTCGCGTGCGCATCGGGTTCTCCTTCCAAAGCAAATACCTGGGGATGTCGCCGTTCCAGTGCCCGAGCCTGTTCACCATCTTGTCCTTCTTGGAATACGAATACGGCGTGTATCACCCGGTGGGCGGCTGCGGCGCGGTGACCACGGCAATGGCTCGGGTTGCGCGTGAACTGGGCGTGGACATCCGGCTCAATGAACCCGTGGAGTCACTGAGTTTCCGCGGACGCCGGCTCACCGGAGTACGCACAGCGCGCGGTGATTACCGGCCGGATTCCATGGTGATCAACGCTGATTTCGCGCGGGCGATGCAGCGGCTGGTACCCGATGAGTTGCGCCCCAACTGGAGTGACCGCAAGATCGCCGGGAAGCGCATGTCTTGCTCCACGTTCATGCTTTACCTGGGAGTGCGTGGCGTTTACGACAAGGTTTCGCATCACACCATCTACATCTCCAAAGACTATCCGCGCAACGTGGAAGAGATTGGTGAGAAGCATGTGCTTTCCGCAGATCCACCGTTCTACGTGCAAAACGCGTGCGTGACGGATTCGACGCTCGCACCCGCCGGCATGAGCACCATCTATGTGCTGGTGCCGGTGACGCATCGCCACCCGAACGTGGATTGGAGCAAGGAGCGTGACCGCTACCGTGCGCTGGCGTTGAAGAAGCTGGCACAGATCGGAATCGAGGATATCGAGTCGCGGATCGTGTTTGAAAAGGTGGTCACGCCCGACGATTGGGACCACGAGTTTGAGCTTCACCAAGGGTCCACGTTTGGCCTCGCGCACATCTGGTCACAGATGCTCCACTTGCGCCCGCGCAACCGCTTCGATGAGCTTGAGGGCGTTTACCTGGTGGGCGGCAGCACGCACCCTGGAAGCGGCTTGCCGGTGATTTTTGAATCGGCCCGCATTAGCGCGCGCCTGCTACTTGAAGATGCAGGCATCCCGCTCAACTGGAATACTCCCGCAGCCGCGCGGGACTTTGCGGAAATGATTCCGGGAGCGGCGTAAACCGTGGGTATCGCGCAACCGGCACTCGCATCCTCCGTCAACGCCCAGACTGCGTTGGAGGACATCCGCCGCGCTCAACAAGCGTGGGCGGCGATGCCGGTTGCCGCGCGGTTGCGCATCCTGAGCCGGTTTCGCGGCGCGCTGGCTGCTGATGCGCGCGAGCTTGCCAAGGCAGTGAGCCCGAACCTCGCGCGATCGGAAGCGGACACGCTGGTGAGTGAAGTTCTGCCGCTGGCGGAGGCGTGCCGGTTCCTGGAGGATCGGGCGGAAAAGCTGCTCGCACCGCGCCTCCTTGATGATGACGGCAAACCGTTTTGGATTGGCGATGCCGCGATGGAGATTCGCCGCGAGCCGCTCGGCGTGGTGCTTATTCTCGGTCCGTATAATTACCCGCTGTTCCTGCCGGGCGTGCAAGCGCTACAGGCGCTGGCGGCTGGGAATGCGGTGATCTGGAAGCCGGGGCGCGATGCTGCGGCTGTGGCGCACGTGATGCGCAGGCTGCTGGTCGCAAGCGGGCTTGACGCACGTTTGGTCACGGTTACGACGGAGGATCCAGAATCCGCCAAAGAGTTTATTCAAGCGGGCGTGGATAAAGTGGCGCTCACCGGCAGCGCTGAGACTGGAGTGGAAGTGCTACGGCAGCTTGCGCCGCATCTCACGCCGGCCGTGATGGAATTGTCAGGCTGCGACGCGGCGGTGGTGCGCGATGATGCGGACCTCGGCCGTGCCGTGCATGCAATCACCTTTGGCATGCGGCTCAATGGGGGCGCTACGTGTATCGCGCCTCGCCGTGTGATCGCGTTTGAGAGCATCGCGATGGTACTTGAGCAGCGCCTGGCTGAAGCTGCAGCCGCATTGCCCGCGGTGTCCGTTGCGCCAGACTTGGCAGAACGCGCGCGGCAACTGGTGGACCAGGCTATCGAGCACGGCGCCCGCCGCCTTGCGGGTAGCATCGGCTTTGACCGGATCAGCCCAGTAGTGCTCACGGATGCTAGTCCCCGCATGGCGTTACTGCAAGCGGATCTGTTCGCGCCCGTGCTTTCCATACAACGCGTCCGCAACGACGATGAAGCGGCTGAAGCAGTGGAGGCATGCCCGTACGCGCTCGGCGCAACTGTCTTTGGTGAGGAGCGCGCAGCACGCGCGCTGGCCGTGCGCCTGAACGTTGGCGTCGTCGTTATCAATGACGCCATTGTGCCTACCGCCGACCCTCGACTACCGTTCGGCGGACGGCGCCGCAGCGGCTTTGGCGTGACGCGCGGCGAAGAAGGGCTGCTTGAATTTACAGCCCTCAAAACGATTGCGTGCCGCAGAGGGTCGCGCGTGCCGCATTTGGATGCGCCGCATCCGCACGATGCCGAGTTGTTCGCAGCGTACCTGGCCGCTGTGCATGGCGGATCATGGCGGGCGCGACTGAAAGGATTCCGCAACCTGGCCGGCGTTCTGCGCCGCCGCACCCTGGGAGGTCTTCAATGAGATACGACAACAACAAAATCGCCGTGATCGGCGCCGGCCTCGGCGGATTATCGGCCGCCTGCACGCTCGCCGCACGCGGGTATCGGGTGGTGGTTTTCGAAAAAAATAGCTGGCTCGGCGGCAAGGCGGCGGTCCTGCGCGAGCAGGGCTACCGCTTTGACATGGGGCCCACAATCCTCATTTATCCCCGGGTATTGCGAAAGATTTTCGCCGAATCCGGACGGCGATTGGAAGACTATCTCGAACTCGTGCGGCTCGATCCACAATGGCGCAGCTTCTTTGAAGACGGCTCCACGCTGGACTTGATTGAGAACGAAAGCGCAATGGCTGCCCATGCTGACCAGTTCGCGCCCGGCACAGGCGAGGCGTACCGGCGCTTCAACTTGCTTTCCGAAGAGTTGCACGCTATTTCGAATCGCTTCTACTTCTGGCGGTCACTCGGATCGATTGGTGACACGTTTGAAATCGGGTCCGCGTTGAATCTCAAGCTGCTGCGCGATGTGGCGAAGATGCGGCTGGGCAGCACGGTGGCGGGCACGATTCGCGATTACATCAAAGATCCGCGCGTAGCTCAGATGCTCGATCACATGGTGCAATACGTAGGCTCCGCGCCCGATGCCACGCCGGCGATTCTTTGCGCCATCGCGCACATGCAAACGAGCGAAGGCCTTTGGTATCCGATTGGCGGCACCGGCGCTGTGCCTGCCGCGCTCACGCGGCTTGCGCTGGAGTTGGGCGTTGAGTTCCACACGGGCGCGCTCATCCGCCGCATCGCGACAGAAAAGAACGAAGTGCGCGGCATTGAACTTGAATCAGGAGAAGTGCTGCCGTTCAGCACCGTGGTCTCTAATAGCGACGCCGTTCGGACGCATCGCGAACTCGTCGGCGGCGAAGCGGCGGCGCGCTTCAATCGCCGCCGGTCGTACGAGCCGGCCTGCTCCGGCGTGGTCCTCTATCTAGGTCTCGACAAGCGCTATGAGCATCTCGCGCACCACGACTTTGTGTTCTCGCGCG
Organism: Pseudomonadota bacterium; assembly: GCA_018242145.1. Lineage (GTDB taxonomy): Bacteria > Pseudomonadota > Alphaproteobacteria > Micropepsales > Micropepsaceae > Rhizomicrobium. Next base: position 2,835 of record JAFECN010000272.1, on the reverse strand, counting down.
ACCCGCACGAAGAGTTTGAGGCCATTTATCGCAAGGGCGTTCCGGCGCCGGATCCAACCTGCTATCTGTGCGCGCCCGCGCAGACCGAGCCGCAAGTGGCGCCGCGCGGCGGCGAAGCGCTCTACGTTCTGGTGCACACGCCCTACATCCGGCCGGGACAAAACTGGAACGAAATGTTCCCGTCCTACCGGCGCGTGATTCTCGACAAGCTGAAGCGGACCGCTGGACTGCACGACATTGAAGACCACATCGTGTTTGAAAAGCACCTCACGCCGCAGGACATCCACGACCGGTACCGCGTGCTGGACGGGGCCATCTACGGCATCGCGAGCCACGGGCGGTTGAACGGTGGATTCAAGCCTGCCAACCATAGCAAGGACGTCGCGGGACTGTACCTGGCCGGCGGCGCCGCGCATCCCGGGCCGGGTATGCCGATGGTGATGATGTCCGGCTGGATTGCGGCTGACAAACTCGATCAGGATGGGCGCGTTCGGAAGTCGTCCGTCGCCCCCGGCGCTGTGGCATGAAACGGACCGGCGTGGAGGTTCCGCAGATCGCACGGCCTTTGCTGAACGCGTTCCTGCGGTATATCGACTTCTACATGGGCCGCCGGTTTCACGCGGTGCGCCTCGCCAAATCGGGGCGGCCCGCGCCTCCGCCGGAGATGCCGCTGCTGGTTTGCTTGAACCATCCTTCCTGGTGGGATCCGCTGTTTGCGCTGCTGCTCTCGCGCTGCGTGTTCCCGGGGCGTTCGCACTACGCTCCTATGGAATCAAAGGCCCTCGCCAATTACGGATTCTTTCGGAAGCTTGGATTTTTTGGCATCGAACCGGGGACGGTGTCGGGAGCGAAGACATTCCTAGAAATGGGCCAGGCGATTTTGAACCACCCGGCGTGCGCGTTGTGGGTGACGGCGCAGGGCACGTTCGTGGATGCGCGGCAGCGGCCCGTGGAGCTTCGTTCGGGCATCGGCCATTTGCTGCATCGCACGGGGCGCTGCATGGTGCTACCGCTGGCGCTCGAGTACGCGTTCTGGAACGAATCAACGCCGGAGGCGCTGGCGCGGTTTGGCGACCCAGTGATGGTAGAGAACGGCGCCGACTCGCCTGCGGCCGAATGGACGGCGCGCATCGCCGCGGCACTGGAGCGTGCACAAGATCAACTCGCGCGCGACGCTGCCGCGCGAGACCCCAAAGCGTTCGATAACTTGTTGGCGGGCGGCGCTGGCGTAGGGGGCGTCTACGACTTGTGGCGCCGCGCGAAGGCCCGGCTCAGGGGCCGCGAATTCCAAGCCGCTCACGGCGGAGACTTCTAACATGCTGCTCGCATTTGCCATCGCTGCCCTGCTACTCGCCGCAATTCCCGCGCTGCTGTTCTTGCGGAACCTGCAACTGTACACGCCGCCGCCGGTGGTGGCCGCGGGGTTCAAACCGGCTGTATCCGTGCTGATTCCCGCGCGCAATGAAGAAGCGGTGATCGCGCGCGCGGTGAGGGCGGCGCTGGCGAGCCGGAATGTCGACCTTGAAGTGATCGTTCTCGATGACCACTCGGCGGATCGCACGGCGGAGATCGTGGCGCAGATTGCCGCGGAAGATCCGCGGGTCAGCGTGCATACCGCACCGGCGCTGCCGCCCGGGTGGTCCGGCAAGCAGCACGCTTGCGCGGCACTGGCGCGGCTCGCCACCAAGCCAACTCTGTGCTTTGTGGATGCAGATGTAGAGTTGCATCCTGACGCTGTGTCGCGGTTGGCGGCGTTCCAAAGCGTGAGCAAATCGGCGCTGGTCAGCGGATTTCCGCGGCAGCAGACGGTCACGTTCCTTGAGCAGTTGCTGTTGCCGCTGATGCACTTTGTGCTGTTAGGCTTTCTGCCGGTCTCCCGCATGCGCATGAGCACGGCGCCTTCTTACAGCGCGGGCTGCGGACAGTTATTCCTCGCTGACCGGGCGAGTTACGAAGCCGCTGGGGGGCACTCAGCGATTCACGCGTCGCTCCATGATGGCATTGCCCTGCCCCGCGCTTTCCGCCAGGCGGGCTTCGCCACGGACCTTTGCGATATGGCGGGCCTCGCTAGTTGCCGCATGTACCACAACGCCGCTGAGGTCTGGGCCGGGCTGAGCAAGAACGCGACGGAGGGTCTGGCGGCGCCGAAGCGGATTGTGCCGATCACTGCGCTGCTCTTCATTGGCCAGGTGCTCCCGCTGGCGATCCTCGCCGGGAGCGCTGCGCTCAGCGCTACGTTCCTGATTGCCGCAGTGGCCGCGGTGTTCGCGTATCTGCCACGAGTGGCTGGGCGCACACGGTTCGGGCATACGTGGCTGAGCGTCGCGCTGCACCCGCTCGGGATCGCCGTCCTGCTGATCCTGCAGTGGTACGCGCTTGTGAGGAGCTTGACCGGCGGCCCCGCGCAATGGAAGGGCCGCTCTTATCACGCGACACCGGCATAAACCGATGCGATTTCTTCAACTCGCGGCTGCGCTGGCAGCCCTCACATGCTCCCTGTTGGCCGGGAATTCTTCCGTGCCGCGCGATGTGCAGGCGGAACTCGCCCGCGCCCGCGAACTTTATTACAAGGGCATCAAGGGCGACAAGAATGCTCTCCGCGAAAGTGACCGGCTGTTTGCGCGCCTGCACAGCGCCGCGCCGGATCGTCCGGTGGTGCAGGCCTATTACGGAAGCCTGCGACTGCTCGAAGCCGGCCGGACGTGGGCGCTCTGGCGCAAGAATGCGCTGTCGCGCGAAGGCTTGCAACATTTAGACCAGGCCGTGGAGCGCTCGCCGGGCGATCTCGAAGTGCGGTTCCTTCGCGCTGCCACTACCTACCATTTGCCCGGCTTC
>JAFECN010000271.1 GCA_018242145.1 Pseudomonadota bacterium | reverse complement strand
GTCTCACCCATGAGGGGGCGGTCCGGACCGTCCTGATCGCCGGGGGAGACCGGCGTCCATGGAAAAGGCTGGTAACGAAAGCTTTGAAAATGGAGGTCGCGATCCGATACCGCTGCCGCCACGCGCCCGACAGGGATCGCCCGGAAGGCAGCCGCAGGAGAGTGTCCTGCAGCGCGAAATCCTCGCCAAGACCACAGGCCCGGTGAGAACCGGATAATCCGCGATAGCAAGCGGACCTGTCGAGCGATGTTGAGAATAGCGAAGTGGCCATCGGACCCGCGAACACAAAGCGCCGGGTGCGGGATGCCCAACAAGGCTTCCCATTCCATCTGGCTCTTCGCAAGAAGAGCACTCTCTCGTGCACATGCCTTCAAGGCATCCCGCACCGCCCCTCATTGTTTCAGAGCAGGCGTATGATTTTCAAAGAAGTGCCCACCGGCAAACGGCGAAGCGTTGTCTGAAGAAAGCACATGTATTGAAGTTCAAACTCCATTGTCATCCCCGGCTGAGCGACGCATCGGCGTCGCGAAGGGAAGGGGACCCAGGCGGAAAGGGCAGGGATGAAAGATCACATCTATTACGTCTATATGCTTGCCAGCCGCAGAAACGGCACGCTCTATGTTGGTGTGACAAACGATATCATGCGGCGAACTTATCAGCATAAGAACGAATTGATCGAAGGCTTCACCAAGAAATACGGCATCCATATTCTGGTCTGGTTCGAGTCATACGGCGACATTCGCGATGCGATCGCGCGCGAGAAGCAGCTTAAAAAATGGAATCGTGCGTGGAAGATAAAGCTTATCGAGGCGAATAACTCCGGGTGGAACGATCTCTACGAGCGATTGCTCGAAAAGATCGCACTTCCCGATCTGCCTGGGTCCCCTTCCCCTCGCGACGCCGATGCGTCGCTCGGCCGGGGATGACAAGCCAAATTACTCCGTACACAGACGATCAGTACCCTACCACCTCGCCGTCCTTGCGCATTTCGCTGGCGCCCCAATAGACGCCGTTCGGCGCGCGCATGATGGCCTGATAGCCGCCGAAGCCGCCGGTGCCGGGCACCACCTTGTAGCCGCGCTTCACCAGTTCGGCTTTCACCGCAGGATCGAAACCGGATTCCATTTCCACCGTGCCGATGCCGGTGGACGGCTCGCCCGTCGGCTCCGCCCCGCCATAGTGGCGCCAGCGGGCAGCATCATCCGCTTCCTGCACGTTCATGCCGAAGTCGATAATGTCGGTCAGCACCTGCACATGGCCCTGCGGCTGCATATCGCCGCCCATCAGCCCGAACGACAGGAAAGGCTGTCCGTCCTTCATCACGAAGCCGGGAATGATCGTCTGGAACGGCCGCTTGCGCGGCGCATAGACGTTCGCCGCCGCGGGGTTCAGCGAATAAAGCTCGCCGCGATCCTGAAACATGAAGCCCAGATGATCCGCCACCAACCCCGATCCCATGCCGCGATAGTTGGACTGGATCAGCGACACCATCATGCCGTCCTTGTCGGCGGCGGTCAGATAGATCGTATCGCCGTCATGCAGCCGCGGATCGCCGGGGCCGATATCCGGGTTTGCGTGCTTCAGATTGATGAGCTTGCGGCGCTCATCCGCATAGGCATCCGAGATCAGTCCCTTGATCGGCGCATGATAGAAGCGCGGATCGGCATACCATTTCGCCAGATCCTCATAGGCGAGACGCTTGGCTTCCAGCATCGCCGTCAGCGTGTCGGCGGTGCCCACGCCCATCTTCTTCAGGTCGTAGCCCTTGAGGATCTGCAACATCTGCAGCGCCGCGAGGCCCTGACCGTTCGGCGGCAGTTCATACACATCGTAGCCGCGATAGTTCACCGAAACCGGATCGACCCATTCGCCGTGGAAATCCGCGAAGTCCTCATAGCGAAGGTCGCCGCCGATGCGTTTCATGTAAGCGTCGATGGTGTGCGCGATGGGGCCTTTGTAATAGGCGTCGCGCCCGCCTTGCGCGATCAGCGTCAGCGTGTTGGCGAGGTCGGGGTTCTTGAAGATTTCGCCCTGCGCCGGCGTGTGCCCGCCATTCGCATCCGGGATCAGATAGGTGTGGCGCGCATTGTCGAACTCCTCGATCAGCCCCTTGTGCTTTTCGAAATTCGCCATGCTGCCTTTCCAATAGACGGAGATCAGCTCCGTCACCGGAAAGCCGATGGTGGCGTAATGGATCGCGGGCGCCAGAACTTCGGTCATCGGCAGCTTGCCGAATTTGTCGTGCAGCGCGAACCAGCCGTCCACCGCGCCGGGCACGGTGACGGGCAGCGATCCCACCGGCGGAATATGCGCCTTCGGCGTCATGCCCGCTTTCTTGTAAGCGGCTTCGACTTCTGCGGTCAGGCGCGCCAGATCGCGGCCTTTCGGCGACCAGCCCGAGCCGTTATAGCCATAGAGCTTGTGCGTCTTGGGGTCATAGACGATGGCGAACAGATCGCCGCCGATGCCGTTCAGCACCGGCTGCATCAGGCCGATCATCGCATTGGCGGCAATCGCGGCGTCCACCGCGCTGCCGCCCTTCTTCAGGATTTCGACGGCGGCTTCGGAGGCGAGCGGCTGCTCGCTCGCCACCATGCCGTGCTGGGCCAGAACCGGGGACCGCGTTGCCCACGGCACGCCGGAATACCGATCGCCCCGGCTGATTTCGCCGTAAGACGTGTTGCTGATGATCGTCGTCGCCATGATGATCGCGGCCCCCGCTATCCCCCCGAGTGTCTTCATTGGCTGGCCAACTCCTTGTAGGTGACGTGGCAGGAATGCCCGTGGTTCTTCTCGAAATAATCCTGATGATAGTCCTCGGCCTTCCAGAAGGTTTGCGCCGGTTCGATGGACGTCACGATCGGGCGCGCATAGCGGCCCGAGGCTTTCGCGGCTTCCAATCGCTCCTTCGCCACGCGCGCCTGCTCGGCGCCATGCGTGAAGATCACCGAGCGATATTGCGTGCCGACATCCGGCCCCTGACGGTTCATTTGCGTGGGATCGTGCATCTTGAAGAACAGATCGACCAGCGTGGCGTAGCTGACCTTCGCCGGATCGAACGTCACTTCCACGACTTCGGCATGGTTGGTCGTGCCGGTGCAGACCTGACGATAATTCGGATTGTCGGCGTGGCCGCCTTCATAACCGGATGCGGCGTCGATGACGCCGGGCACCTCGGCGAAGAAATGTTCGACGCCCCAAAAACAGCCGGCGCCAAAAGTGGCTTTTTCCATGAGAGTTCTCCTTGGGCTTTGCGACTATAGAAAGCCGGGAAGGGCGGGCAACCCGCGATTTGTGTGATTGTGTCCCGGCATAATCCGCATTCGCCTTGAAGGCCAGAATCGTTACAGAATCGCGGGGCCGCGCAGGGGCGCGTTCGAGGAAGTCACACTCGGATTGGGGGCAATCATGGTCGTCGGCGACCGCTTCACCGTGAACACGGACAACGTAAACCTGCGCGCCGGGCCGTCCACGTCGGCGGCCGTCGTTGCCGTGTTCATGCAAGGCACCACCGGCACCGTGACGGAGCCGCATGGCGCGTGGACCAAAGTGCTGATCGACGGCCCGGCGCGCATCGCGGGCTATTTTTTCACCCAGTTCCTCGCCGTGTCCGGCTATTTGTTGAAGGTGACGGCGGCGCAGGTGTTCCCGATGTTTCCCGACACGCTGCACGGCAACATCACCGCCAATCTCGGCTATGTCTGCGACGGGTTGCGCGCCTGCGATCTGGATGACCGCCCGATGCTGCTGATGGCGCTCGGCACCATCCGCGCCGAAACGGCAAGCTTCCGCGCCATCTCCGAAGGGGTCAGCCCCTACAACACATCGCCGGGCGGCCAACCCTTCGACCTTTACGATCCGCCGACGCAGATCGCCGAAATGCTCGGCAATACTCACAAGGGCGATGGCGCCCGGTTCAAAGGCAGGGGCTTCGTGCAACTCACCGGCCGCAGCAATTATGCCCGCGTCGGCGTGCAGATCGGCAAGGACCTCATCGGCAACCCGGAGCTTTGCAACGATCCGCTGACGGCGGGCCGCATCCTCGCGCAATTCCTGAAGAACAACGAAAGCGCCATCCGCGCGGCGCTGAAGAACCGCGATCTTGCCAAAGCGCGCAGGCTGGTGAACGGCGGCAGCCACGGCCTTGCCGCCTTCGAGGACGCCTACAATATCGGACTGACATCGTTGCCGCCGTCATAGGCGGTATTTGACCGGCGGAAGGGCTTGCCGCTACATCGCGCCATGCTCGACGCGCCCCTCCGCAAGCTGACGGACCCGATCTTCGCGCGGACGGCCGATGCGCTGGCGTGGCGCAATGTGCGGCCCAGCCGCCTCGTCGTTCTCGGCTTCCTCCTGAGCCTCGCCGCGTTTCCCGCCATCGTGCTCGGGCACTACATCGCCGGGCTGGTGATGATCGCACTGGGCCGTTCGGTGGATGGCCTCGGCGCGGCGGTGAAGCGCCAGACCCGCGCCAGCAACCTTGGCGACTTCCTCGACGTTTCGCTGGAATACATCTATTGCGCCGCCATTCCCTTCGCTTTTGCCCTGGCCGATCCCTCGCGCGCGCTGGCCGCCAGCTTCTTCATTTTCGCCTTCACCGTTTCGGCGGCGACGTTCCTGTCCTATTGGCGCTTTGCGACGAAGCGCGGCATCGACGTGAAGGCCGGTGGTGTTAAAGGTGTGACGCACCTCGCGGGACTGACCGACGGCGCGGAAGCGTTCATCGCCTTCACCATCGTCTGCATCCGTCCCGAGTGGTTCGGCATTGTGGCTTATGCGTTCGGTATCGTCTGTTTTGTCTCCGCGGGCTTGCGTGTCGCCGCGGCGTTTCAGGAATTTCCTGAGCAATGAAGGTTGTCATTATCGGTGCGGGTGTCGCGGGGCTTTCGATCGGCTGGAAGCTGCGCGAGGGCGGTGCGGACGTTCTGATCCTCGAACGGGCGCAACCGGCGCGCGCCGCCACCTGGGCCGCCGCCGGCATGATCGCGCCCACGGCGGAAACCGCGCATGCCCATCCCGATGAAACGCCATTCGCCCGCCGGTCGGCGGCGTTGTGGCCGGAATTTGCGGCGAAGATCGAAGAAAAGTCCGGCCGCAAGATCGGCTATCGCCGCGATGGCGCGCTGATGGTCGCCCGATCGGAAGACGAAGCGCGTCAGATCGCGTCCCGGAGCAATCGCGAACTGCTGACGGCGGACGAGGCGCGGGCGCGCGAGCCGCTCCTTGGCAGCGCCATCGCAGGCGCGCTGTGGGATGCTGAAGAGGCGCAGGTGGACAGCCGTGCGCTCGGTGCGGCGCTCACCAACGTGTTCGTCCGCGCGGGCGGAAAGCTGTCGGTCAACGAAGCGGCGGTGCGCATCGAAGTGGGGGATGGCTGGCTGGGCGCGACAACGCCCTTCACCACCCATGTGGCCGACAAAGTTCTGGTGGCGGCGGGCGCATGGTCCGGCCGCATCGAAATGGACGACAACGTTCTGCCGCCGGTGCGCCCGGTGAAAGGCGAAGTGCTCGCCCTCGTTCCGCCGCAAGGCGCGCTGCTCCCCGCGCAGGTCGTGTGGGGCAACGGCGTTTATCTCGTCCCGCGCGAGGGGCGCCTGCTCATAGGCGCCACGATGGAAGAGGTGGGCTTCGACACCCGGCTCACCGATGCGGCGGAGAACTGGCTGACCGACCGCGCCGTAAGCCTGATGCCGTCGCTCGCCAACTGGACGATCGACGAGCATTGGGCGGGGCTGCGTCCGGCCGCGCCGGACGGGTTGCCGGTGCTGGGCGAAACCAGCGTGAAGAACCTTTTTGTGGCCACCGGGCAGTTCCGGAACGGCATCCTCTTTGCACCTGCGGTTGCAGAAACCGTAAGCCGTCTCATTCTGGGGTTGGACGCGCCGGAAATCCGCGCCTTCTCCCCGCAAAGGTTTGGCAAAGCCCCGTAACGGGACAGCTTGCCATGCCGTGGTGAACCGGACCGGCGAGGGGCGTCGTTCGTTTCATGGCGTATGGATTTGTCGTCATCGGGCTGGTGCTGCTCTTCGCGGGCAGCGAGGCGTTGCTGCGCGCCGGAATAGGCATTTCGCGCACCATCGGCCTGTCGCCGACCATTGTCGGCCTGTTCATCGTGTCCGCCGCGGCCTCCGCGCCGGAGTTCTTCGTGGCGCTGCAAGCGATGACCCGTCATGCGCCGGAATTGGCCGTTGCGAACGTCGTCGGCAGCAACATCGTCAACCTGCTTCTGATCATGGGATTGGGCGCGCTGTTCACGACGCTGCCGAGCCCGCCCAAGAACGTCTTTCGCGACGGACTGGCGATGGTGCTGTCCAGCGGCGCGCTCATCTTTGCGGCGTGGGACGGAAAGCTGTCGCGCCCGGAAGGCTGCGTCCTTCTGGGCGGCCTGCTGGTTTATGTCATCGCCTGCATCGTCATCGACTGGCGCAAGACCGCGCAGGATTCCGAAGCCCGCGCGCAATGCCGCGGCGCGCCTCGCACATTCGGCATGAGCGCGTTCCTGCTGGGAGCAGGTCTGGTCGCGCTCTATTTCGGCGGGCGTTGCCTGATCGACGGCGCGCTCGCGGTGGCGCAGCAGGAGCATCTGCCGCGCGTAATGATCGCGCTGATCCTTGTGGCGTTGGCGACGGCGGTGCCCGAGTTCGTCTTTATGGTGTCGATGGCCGCGCGCCGCTGGAACGACGTCACGCTCGGCTATCTGTTCTCGTCCAGCGTGTTCAATATTCTGGGCGTGATCGGGTTCACGGCCGTCTTCTATCCCGGTGGCGTCCCCGTCACGGCAAGCCCGGATCTGTTCATCCTGTTCGGCGTCGCGCTCCTGCTTATGCCGCTGATGATCTCGGCCTGGCGCCTGTCGCGCCTGAACGGCGTGCTGCTGCTCGCGGGCTATGCCGCCTATGCCGTTTTCCTCGCCTGGCGGCTCGGCTATCTGGTTGTTCCGCCTGCTTTGCTGAACTGATCAGTCCGGCAGCTTCCACAGCCCCAGCGGATATTTCCGCACCCCGGCCAGCGTGGTGCGCATGATGCGCGCGATGCCCGGCGTCTTCGCCATCGGCCCGAAAAATATATCGCGGAACCAGCCCGGCATCCGCTTGTGCGACTGGAACATGGGCGTCACGCGGCGCGAGGCCGTCTGATAATAGCGCAGGTGCGGGCGGCGCATCTTTTCATAGGCCGCCAGCGCCATCTCCACGTCCGTATTCCGACGCAAGGCGCTGGCCAGCGTCAGCGCGTCGATGAGCGCAAGGTTCGCGCCCTGTCCGAGCTGCGGACTTGTCCCATGGGCGGCATCGCCGATCACCAATACGCGCTTGTCGCGCCAGTTCTTCATCCGTACGTCGCGATAGGTGGCCAGCGTGAACTGGTTGATGTCGTGCAATTCCTCCAGAACCGGCTTGGCCTGTGGCCAATAGTGCTCGATCCGCGCGCGCAGCTTGTCGATGCCCAGCGTGCGCTGCGCGCCGTATTGCTTGTGCAGCAGGCTCCAGAACAGCGCGACGTGATCGCCCTCGGCTTCCGCGCCCGGCACGCGGCCGACCGGCAGGATACCGATCATGATCTGCGCGCCTTCGCAGACCTGCCGCAGTTCCTGCCCGAACGCGCCGGTCCGGTCCGGCAGGATCGCCCACAAACATCCCCAAGGATAAACCGGATCGTCTTGCCGCGCGTCGAGCGCTTTGCGCAACGTGTCGTGCGCGCCCGCGCAATCGACCACAAGATCGAAGGGGCCTTCGGCGCGTCCGTCCCGCGCGATGAGATGCGGCGCACGCATGTCCTTGATCTTGGCCACTTCGAATCCGAGAACGACCTTCGCACCGGATGCGGTCACGCCGTCATGGAGCGCCTGAAACAACGCAGCGCGGTGCAGTCCCAGCCCCTGCACATCCTTGCCGAGTTTGGCGTAGCGCAGGTCCATCACGGTGCGCCCGCCTGTCGTGCGGCCATACAGCCGCTGCACGGGCGCGCCCCAACGCTTCGCGGCGTCGAGAACGCCTAGCCGCTCCAGCGCCAACTGGCCCGACGGCTGCAACAGAAGTCCTGCGCCCAGCGGCCTGGCTTCGGCGAAGCGTTCGAACACCGTCACGTCATGGCCGTCGCGCGCGAGCGCGATGGCCGCCGCCTGTCCGGCGATGCCGCAACCGATGATGCCGATACGCAAGCGAATCCCCCCGAGCGCGCGCCCGCGTTAATATGCGGGCAAAAGGAAGATGGCGATGGATTCGTTCCAGTTACAGGCGCGGCTTGCCGCAGACACGACCCCGGTGGCCGATTGGGCGATCTCCCGCGTCCTGCTGATGAACGACGCACGCTACCCATGGCTCATCCTCGTGCCCCGGCGCGCGGGTTTGACGGAACTCCATGAACTGAAACATGCCGAACGCATGGTTCTGATCGAAGAGATCAACCGCGCCAGCCTCGGCCTCAAGACCCTGACCAATGCCGTCAAGATCAACATCGGCGCGCTCGGCAATCTGGTGCCGCAACTCCATATCCATGTCGTCGCGCGCAAGCCCGGCGACGCGGCATGGCCCGGTCCGGTCTGGGGTCACGGCGAGGCCGCCGCTTATGAACAAGGCGTTAAAGAGGCGCTGCTGGAGAAACTTCGCGCCAAGCTTTGAACTGGCACGGCTGTTGCGAAGTGGTCTGGCAGGAGAACCGTGACCATGCTGGCAGAAGCCGCAAACGCCACCGCAAACCGTTCCGATGTCATCGCCGCCTTGAAGCAGGCGAGCGCCGCGACGGGGACCGATTTCAACTATCTTCTGGACACCGCGACCCGCGAGTCCGGCCTGAAATGCTCTGCGAAAGCAAGCACTTCCAGCGCCTCCGGCCTGTTCCAGTTCGTCGAGCAGACCTGGCTCGGCCTGGTGAAGCAGCATGGCGCGCAATACGGCCTCGGCTCCTATGCCGACCAGATCTCCAAGGGTTCGGACGGCCGCTACCATGTGGACGATGCTTCCGACCGCTCGGCAATTCTTTCCCTGCGGAACAATCCGCAGGTCGCCTCGCTCATGGAAGGGGAGTTCGCCAACCAGTGCCGCTCCTCGCTGCAAGGCGCGCTGGGCCGCAATGTCTGCAACGGCGAGCTTTACGCCGCCCACTTCCTGGGCACGGCGCAGGCCACCAAGCTGATCCGCATGGCCCAGAGCCAGCCCGACACCAATGCCGCGAAGGCGTTTCCGGCCGAGGCCGATGCCAACCGAAGCGTGTTCTACAATCGCGACGGCACGGCCAGGACCGTGCGCCAGGTCTATGACTGGGCATTGAAGCAGCCTTCGGGCGCGAAGACGGTCGAGGCGAAGGCGGCCACAGCCACCGCCCCGGCCAAGACCTATGTCCAGTATGGCGCGCTCAGTTCCGGCATGTCCGACCAATGGACCGCGTTCCAGATGCTGGCCTCCAGTGGCGGCAATTTCTCGACCGGCGCGCTGCGCACCCCGTTCTCCCTGACCAGCAGCGTCATCGACGTGCTGGCGCAGCTTACGCCCGCCGACAGCGACCGCCGCGCGCATTGATCGGCGGCTTGCTTCGGCCTTCGCCCCTGCGTAAGCAGCGCGCGGGGTAGTTCGGTCCTTTCATGCGCGTCGCGCTTCGCTCGCTTTGGGCGGTCATCCTCACAGGCGGTTTGGTGCAGCTCGCCAACGGGCTGCAGACCGATCTGTTGGGCGTTCGCGCCGGCATCGAGACATTCACGCCCGCCGCCATCGGCCTGATCATGGCGGGCTATTATGTCGGCTATTCGGCGGGGCCGCTCGTCAGTCCCTTTGTCATCCGCGCCTTGGGCCACGTCCGCACGATCTGGTTCGCGGTCATCGTTGCCGCGATTTCCATCGCCCTGAACGGCCTTCTCGTTTCGCCGCCCGCATGGACATTGCTGCGCGCGCTATCGGGTCTCGCCATTTCCGTGAATTTCGTGGCGGTGGAAAGCTGGATCAACGACCGCAGCGAGAACCGGGTGCGCGGCCGCGTTTTCGCGCTCTACATGGTCTGGCAGATGACGGCGATGACGATCGCGCAGTTCCTGCTGACCCTCGGCGATCCGTCCACGATGTCGCTCTTCCTGCTGTCCGCGGGGCTGTTCGTGGTCTCTGCCGTTCCGGTCCTCGTCCTGCATCGCGGCGGCGCCATTCATGCGCCGCCGGAACCATTCGGCCTCATGGCGCTGTTTCGGATCGCGCCGCTGGGCGTTTTGGCGACCGTGTTTGCCGGTGTGAGCTGGGCGATCGTTTTCACATTCGGCCCGGTTTACGCCCAGCGGCAGGGCTTCACGCTTGCGCAGATCGGGTTCTTCATGGGCGTCGCGATGGTGACGGGCGCGCTGGTGCAGTTTCCGCTCGGCTGGATCTCCGATCACATCGGCCGCCGGCTGACCATCGGCCTGATGTGCGCGGCCGGCGCGTTGGCCTCGCTCTTTGGCATCTGGGCGCAGACGGAAGGCCTCGTGATGCTCAACATCGCCTCCG
>JAFECN010000270.1 GCA_018242145.1 Pseudomonadota bacterium | reverse complement strand
GGTTAGTGGATGTCGTGCCTTTGCCCGCGCCGCATTTCGCGGGCGACGATCCCATCCTGCCCACGCCGTTTCCGGTCGCAAGCGCGGCAGCCGCGGCGCTGGGCCTCGGCGCATCGGTGGCGGGCGAGATCTGGCGGTTACGCGGCGGAACCCGTCAGGACATATCGGTCGATTTGCGGGCCGCCGCCGCATCGCTGGTGTCGTTTTCGCTGTTGCGGCTGAACGGTAAGCCCGTGCCGCGTCCGGCGGAGAGCAACGCGACGGTTGGCATCTATCGCGGCATGGATGGCCGTTACATCCATCTGCATGGCGGCTTCCCGCATCTGGCGCGGCGCACGCTCGATCTGCTGAACGCGCCGAACGATGCCGATGCCATCGCGGAGGCGGTGGCGAAATGGAATGCGTTGGCGCTGGAAAATGCGCTGGCCTACATGAACCAGTGCGGCGCGATGATCCGCACCGAGGAAGAATGGCAGGCCTCGCCGCAAGGCCGCGCGCTGGCGCACACGCCGCCGGTCCTGCTCAAGCGCATCGGCGATGCACCGCCGCTACGGCTGGAGGCTTCCGACATGCCGTTGACCGGCATCCGCGTGCTCGATCTCACGCGCGTTCTGGCCGGTCCGTCCTGCGGGCGCACGCTGGCGTCCTATGGCGCCGATGTTCTGGGCGTGCGCGGTCCGAAGTTGCCGACCATCGACCTGTTCGATCTCGACACCGGTCTCGGCAAGCGTTCGGCCTTTCTCGATCTCGCCAAGCCCGGCGATGCGGAAACCATGCGCGGCCTGGTTCGCGGCGCGCATGTGTTCATCGACTCCTATGTGCCCGGCGCTTTGGCCAGGCTCGGCTTCTCGCCGGAGGCGCTCGCCCATCTGTCGCCGGGCATCGTGCATGTCGCCATCTCCTGCTACGGCACGACAGGGCCATGGGCGCATCGCCGCGGCTGGGAGCAGCTTGCGCAAAGCGCCACCGGCGTGGCGGTGGAGCAGGGCGCGTTCATGGCGGCGCGCGCGGGCAGCCGCCGCGAGAGCGTGCCGCGCCTCATCCCCGCCGCGGCATGCGATTTCATCACCGGCTATCTGGCGGCGGCGGGCGCCATCGCGGCGCTGCAGAAGCGCATGCGCGAAGGCGGTAGCTGGCGGGTGGAGGTTTCGCTCTGCGCCACGGCGCAATGGCTGCAAGCCCTTCCGCGCATGAAAACCGGACATATCCCCGATGACTGGAATCCGCGGGAGGGACTCGACGGCTATTTCCAGTCATGCGAAACGACGCGCGGGCGGCTGGACCATCTGGCGCCGGTGGTGCGGATGTCGAAAACGCAGCCGGTCTGGAAATTGCCGCCACCGGAATTGGGCGCGGATCAACCGCGCTGGCAGATGTAACGGGGACTGGAATGGCGCCGAAGGCAAATCCGCTGAAACTCAATCCGCTGCAGTTGCGGACGCTCACCTTGCTGCAGGCGATGGCGCGCATTCCCGGCGCGGCCAATGCGGGCCCCGGTCCCGGCGAAGCGACGATCTCGCATTTCCCGCCCGCGCATGGCGATCACTTCCATCTTGGCGATGCCGTCGTGCGCAGCAGTGACGCGACCGGCCTCTTCAATGAGAAAGTCTGGAACGCGCTCACCCGCAAAGGCGTGGCGCGGGGCGACTGGCCGCACAGCATCACGCTGACGATGGACGGCATGAACTACGAAACCGGCGTCGTGGATCAGATCCTGCACCGCTCCAACCACTAACTCATTCGATCTTCGTCAGCGTCGCGAAGCGTTCGCCGAAGAGCGCGATGCCTTTGCGGCTGGCCATGAAGGCATCCAGTTCCTTCGGCTCGGCGGTGATCGCGGCATCGCCGAATTGTCCCGGTTCCACCGTGCCGGAAATATCGTGCGCCTGGATCGCCGCTTTGGCGGCATCCTCGTCCATCAGAAACAGGGCGATCCTGTTGGGGCCGTCCATGCGATAGAGCAGCGGCACGTTGCCGTGCGGAGCGTTTTTATCCTCCGCGCTGCCGCCGTCGTAGAGCAGTTGCGCGTTCATGAAATGGTTCGCGCCCAGTGTGGCGGTGGTGACGGCGGCGACGGACCAGTCGCCATCGGGCTCCGATCCGCCCTGCACCATCACGACGGTGATGGTTCCATCGCTCTGCGGCAGGAAATGGAAATAGATGTCATGGCCTTCGTCGTTGTGCATCTTGCCGCGCCACAGCCCGGTGAGCGCGGCATCGTTGGAAAGCCCCGCGGTGGTGCCGACCGGATGCGTCGTCGTTGGCGGATAACAGCCCGCGAGCAGCAGCAGCGTGGCGGCTGCCAGGAAAGACATGATGCGCATGAGCGCCCCCTCGCGCGGATTTTACCAGATTCGCGGCGGATTCCCGCCCACGGAGGGCGGCGTGCCGCCGCGTGGACCGGCCTGCATGCGGCTCCTATAGTCCGGCTCGCCGCAATCATCTGGCATCGTTGATGAATCCCCGCAAACGCCGCCGCCTCTATTTTGCCGCCGCGCTGGTCGCTGCCGGTGCCGGCGGCGCCGTGCTGGTGCTGGGCGCGTTGAAGGACAATGTTCTTTATTTCTACAGCCCCACCGAAGTCGCGGCGAAGCATGTCGCGCCCGGCGTGAATTTCCGCATCGGCGGATTGGTGGAAATGGGCAGCGTTAGTCACGGGCCGCATGCCGATGTCCGCTTCGTGGTGACGGACGGCCGCGCGAACGTGCCGGTGGATTTCCACGGCGTGCTGCCCGATCTCTTCCGCGAGGGCCAGGGCATCGTGGCGATGGGCGCGCTGAACGACGCGGGCACCTTCAATGCCTCGCAGGTGCTGGCCAAGCACGACGAGAAATACATGCCGCCGGAAGTGGTGCAGGCGCTGAAGAAATCGGGGCGCTGGAAGGAAGGCGGAACGTGACCGGAGAGATCGGCCAGCTTGCCCTCACGCTGGCCTTCGCGCTGTCGGTCGTCATGGCGATCGCCGGATTGACCGGCGTGCGCCCCCAGGCGGAACGCGCGCGCGCCATCGCATCGAGTTCCGCCATCGGCATGTTCGTGTTCGTGGCGCTGGCGTTCGGCGCGCTGACCTATGCGTTCGTCGTGTCGGATTTC
>JAFECN010000026.1 GCA_018242145.1 Pseudomonadota bacterium | reverse complement strand
TCTGCGCGGCTCGCTTCGCTCGCTGCTCGAATTTTATCGACCCTCCCTCAAGGGGAGGGTGGTCATTCTGTCATTGACTCAGTCTTAAAACAAGACTTACTGTTGCCGCCGGAAAGCGAGGTCCCATGGCCCAACGCAATGCCACCTGCGCGGTGATCGGCGCGGGCGATTACATCGGCTCCGCCATCGCCAAGCGTTTCGCGCGCGAGGGCTACACCGTGTTCGCCGGACGCCGCACGGTGGAGAAGCTTGCCAAACTCAAATCGGAGATCGAAGCCGAGGGCGGCGCCTGCGAAGCGCGCGGTCTGGATGCGCGCAAGGAAGAGGACATCGCAAACTTCCTCAACGAGGCGGACAGTCACGCGCCGCTGGAAGTGTGCATCTTCAATCCCGGCGCGAACGTGAACTTTCCGCTGCTCGAAACCACCGAGCGCGTGTTCCGCAAGGTGTGGGAGATGGCGTGTTACGGCGGCTTCCTCACCGGCCGCGAGGCCGCGCGGCGGATGCTGCCGCGCGGCAACGGTACCATCCTCTTCACCGGCGCGACGGCGAGCCTGCGCGGCGGCATCGGCTATGCGGCGTTCGCCTCCGCCAAGTTCGGTCTGCGCGCGGTGGCGCAGAGCATGGCGCGCGAACTGGGGCCGAAGAACATCCATGTCGCCCATCTCATCATCGACGCGGGCGTGGACACAGCGTTTGTGCGCCAACGCATCAAGGCCCGCGGCGGCGATCCCGACCAGCTTCCGCCCGACACGCTGATGGAGCCGGAGTCGGTGGCCAACGCCTATTGGTATCTGCACAGCCAGCCGCGCGACGGCTGGACGCACGAACTCGATCTCAGACCTTTCGCGGAGACATGGTGATGACGCCGAATGTGGATTTCCTGTTCGATTTCGGAAGCCCGAACGCCTATCTCGCGCACAAGGTCATCCCCGAGATCGAGACGCGCACGGGCGCGACGTTCACCTATGTGCCGGTTCTGCTCGGCGGCCTCTTCAAGCTCACCGGCAACCAGCCGCCAATGGTCGCGTTCGGCAACATCAAGAACAAAATGCCTTACGAGCAAATCGAAACCCAGCGTTTCATCCGCAGGCACCATCTGACGCAGTTCACGTTCAACCCGAACTTCCCGGTGAACACGCTGAACCTGATGCGCATGGCGGTGGCCGCGAACGCCATGGGCATTCTGCCGCGCTATACAGAGGCGGTGTTCCATCACATGTGGGAAGCCCCGAAGAAAATGGACGATCCGGCGGTGGTGCGCGCCGCGCTGATCGAATCGGGGCTGGATGCGGATGCGCTGATCGCCGCCGCGCAGACGCCCGCGGTGAAGCAGGAACTCATGGCCAACACCGAGAAGGCGGTGGAGCAGGGCGCCTTCGGCAGCCCCACATTCCTCGTCGGCCGCGAAATCTTTTTCGGAAAGAACACGTTGCGGGACGTGGAGGAAGAGATCCTGCGCGCCAAAGCCGCCTGAGCGAAACCTCTTAACCCGCGCGGCTTTGTCCGGGTGGACTTTTCCGCCCGGCTTCCCCTATCTTCCGGCCACCCAAGACACATAAAGGCCTGAATTCTCAAGGAAGAATCGGCCATTCGCCACAAACGCATGTTCAGGGGTTGGAACCACCATGACTCGTAGCCTTTCCGCAGCACTTCTTGTCGCCGCCGCGCTCGCGATCTCCACACCCGCGCTGGCCGACAATCCGACGGTGCTCGGCTCGTTCAAGGACTGGACCGCGCTCACCGCCGGGACCGGCGCCAACAAATCCTGCTGGATCATTGCCAAACCGCAATCCTCGCTTCCCAGGAATGCCAAGCGCGACGCGATCGGCTTCCTCGTCACCGACTGGCCCGCGCGCAAGGCGAAGGCCGAGCCGCAGGCCGTGCCCGGCTATCCCTACAAGGACGGCAGCACCGTCACCGCGCAGGTCGGCTCCGACAAGTTCGACTTCTTCACCAAGAACGACAACCCGAACGGCGACGGCGATGCCTGGATCAAGAGCGCCGACGACGAAGCGCGCCTCGTCAGCGCCATGCGCAACGGCCAGCAGATGATCGTCACTGGCATTTCCAAGCGCGGAACCATGACGCACGACACCTATTCGCTGGGGGGCGTGTCCGACGCGCTCGATAAGATCCACGCCGAATGCAAGATGTGAGGAAGCGAATAGCGAATGGGGAGTAGCGAATAGATTCTACTCGCCATTCGCTATTCGCTATTCGCCTTGTTACAATAAGAAATGAACGCCCGAACCAACCTCATCGGCCTCTCCCCCGCAGAGATGAAAGCCGCGCTGCTCGACGCTGGCGTTGATCCGAAGTCCGTCTCCATGCGCGTGAAGCAGTTGTGGAACTGGCTTTACGTTCACGGCGCGCGCGACTTCGCCGCAATGACCAATCTGGCAAAAGACTTCCGCGCGCTGTTGGAAGAGAAGTTCACGCTGGCGCGGCCGGAAGTGGTCACCGAGCAGATCTCCAATGACGGCACGCGCAAATGGCTGTTGCGCTCCGGCGGGCAGGAATTCGAGACCGTCTATATTCCGGAAAGCGACCGCGGCACGCTCTGCGTCTCTTCGCAGGTTGGCTGCACGCTGAATTGCCGCTTCTGCCACACCGGCACGCAGAAGATGGTGCGCAATCTCACGCCCGCCGAAATTCTCGGCCAGCTTTTCGTCGCGCGCGACAGCCTGGGCGACTGGCCGAGCACCGCGCCGGGCCGCAAGGTCACGAACATCGTGATGATGGGCATGGGCGAGCCGCTCTACAATTTCGACAATGTGAAAGCCGCGCTCGCCATCGTGATGGACGGCGACGGGCTGGCGCTCTCCAAGCGCCGCGTCACGCTCTCTACCGCCGGCGTCGTGCCGATGATCCAGCGGGCAGGCGACGAGATCGGATCGTCGCTGGCGATTTCGCTGCACGCCGTGCGCGACGAGGTGCGCGACGTGATCGTGCCGATCAACAAGAAATACAAGATCGCCGAATTGCTGGACGCCTGCCGCACCTATCCCGGCGCCTCGAACGCACGCCGCATCACGTTTGAATATGTGATGCTGAAAGGCGTGAACGACTCGCTCGCGGATGCCAAGGCGCTGGTGAAGCTGCTGAAGGGCATTCCCGCGAAGATTAATCTCATCCCCTTCAACCCGTGGCCCGGCGCGCCCTATGAATGTTCGGACTGGGAGCAGATCGAGAAATTCGCCGAAGTGGTGAACCGCGCCGGTTACGCCTCGCCGGTCCGCACCCCGCGCGGCCGCGACATCATGGCCGCCTGCGGCCAGCTCAAAAGCGAAAGCGTGAAACTGAAAGCCAAGGACCGCATCGCGGAGATGGAAGCGGCGCGTTTGGCGCAGATGCCAGGGTAAACGCCCTCACGCCGCGCGCAGCTTGAAATCCACATGCACAGCATCGAACGGAAACTCGATGCGCCCGTTCTCCGTGCTGTGCAGAACGCCCGAATCCAGAAGCGCATGCACATCGCCATGCACCGCTTTCACATCGCGACCCACGCGCCGTGCGGCCTCGCGGATGGACATGGGCCCCTGGCCGGTCATGGCCTTGAGCAGCTCCCAACGCCGTTCTGTCAGCACACGGAGCATAAGCTCGACCGATGCGAAGCTGATATGCGAGCCCTGCGGCTTCCCGCTCTTCCATGCCTTTATGAACCGGTCGCCAACCGTCTTGAGATCGGAAACTTCGAGCGTCACGTTTTTCATCTCGGCCTCCTGCGCTTTTCGATTTCTGCGGTAAAATCGGCGATCAACTGTTCCACACTCGTAAAACGGTAAGCCTCTTCCTTTTCGCCGACATGCCGGTGATCGCCCTTTCCGGTTTCATTATCGTATCGCACCGTGCAAATACCGTTTTCCACAAGCGCGAGCCGATATTTGTAGCTGTGGGAGGAACCGCGAATTGGCGCGGGCACCCGCCACAGGACGAATTCCGCGAAGGCATCCTCGCCGACCGCGACCCGGGTTCGCATAAGCAATTCAGCCTTCATGTTGGAGATAATACCAACGGTGCGGTCCGTTGTCAAATGCTCCAACACTGATGGGAGGTTCCGCTGCGTTACCGATAGGCGCATCGCCAATGTCGTGACACACTTGCTTCAACAGGGAGGCATGGGTGCAAGTCGATCTCTCCAACAAAATCGCCGTCGTCACCGGCGGCTCGCGTGGCCTTGGCCGCGAGATGGTGCTGGCCTTCGCGAAAGCAGGCGCGGATGTCGTCATCGCCTCGCGCAAGCTCGAAGCTTGCGAAGAGGTCGCGCGCGAAGTGGAGAAACTCGGCCGCCGCGCGCTGCCCGTCGCGGCGCATGTCGGCAAATGGGACGACAACGACAAGCTCGCAGAAGCCGCCACCAAACAATTCGGCCGGGTGGACATTCTGGTGAACAATGCCGGCATGTCGCCGCTGGCGCCGTCGCTCGCCGAAACCAGCGAAGCCCTGTTCGACAAGGTCGTGGATGTGAACTTCAAAGGCCCGTTCCGGCTGTCGGTTCTCGTTGGCGAGAAAATGGTCGCGGGCGATGGCGGCGTGATCATCAACTTCTCCTCCACCGCCTCCTTCAAGCCGGAGCCGCACACCATTCCCTATGGCGGCGCGAAAGCGGCGATCAACGCGATGACGGTGTCACTCGCCAAGGCCTTCGCCCCGAAGGTGCGCGTGAACTGCATCGCGCCGGGCCCGTTCCTCACCGATGTCTCGACCGTTTGGCGGGAGAACAAGGCGTTCGAGCAGGCGCTCGGCCTGAAACGCTTCGGCCAGCCGCGCGAAATCGTCGGCACCGCGCTCTATCTCGCATCCGATGCATCCTCTTACGTCACCGGGCAGGTGATCCGCGTCGATGGTGGGACGTGGTGATAAAACGTGTTAGTGCTATGAAAGTCGCCAGGTACCCGCATGGGATTAGCCGTATGGTCGCGCGTGGAGAAAATATGACAGCCAGCGCCCCGGTCGAATGTCAGCTTTGCGCCACCGCAACAGTTTGACGCGAGGCCCACGGCAACCGCTCTCAATGCATCGGAATTCCCTTGGAGAACAACCTGTCGGCCGCGCCTCACGAGATTGAAATCCTCGCCGGTCCCGCCCCGCGTGGTTCCGACAGGCTTACGCTCCGGTCCGCCATCGCCTTCTCCGGGGCCACCTTTCCCGTATCGTCAGTGGCGCTGGCGCTTTACATCTATCTGCCGCCCTATCTTGCCGGCCATCTGGCCGTGCCGCTTGCCACCATCGGGGGCGTTTGGGCGGCGGTGCGCCTTGTCGATCTTTTCGTGGATCCCGTTCTGGGCCACGTCATGGATCTCACCCGAACGCGATTTGGACGCTACCGCCCCTGGCTGGCGGCGGGCACGCCCGTTTTTATGATTTCAGTCTTCATGCTCTTCATGGCACCGCGTGGCGTTAAAGGCAGCTATGTGTTTGTCTGGCTCTTCGTGCTCTATCTGGGTATTTCCATTCTCACACTGGCCCTGTGGTCCTGGGCTGCGTCACTCGCGCGCGAATATCACGAGCGCTCGCGTATCTTCGGTATTCTCACGGCCGTGGGTGTCGTCGCCGGCGTGGCGATCCTGTTTATTCCGATTGCGGCACCGGCGCTGGGCTTTAGCAACGACGCGGGCGTGCGCACCATGGGATGGTTCATCATCGCTTTCACGCCCGTGACAATCGCGATCGCGCTCTGGACCACCCCCGAGCGCGTAAACCGGAGCACAGGGCCGCACTTCGCGCCGCGTGATTATCTCGAGATTGCGAAGAAGCCGGAGGTCCTGCGCCTGTTCTTCTGCCAGATAGCGCTGACGTTGGGTCCGGGCTGGATGAGTGCGCTGTACCTCTTCTATTTCCGCGACATATTGAAGTTCTCGACCCAGGCGGCCACAGTTCTTCTTCTCATCTACATCCTGGCGGGTATTCTGGGCGCCCCTTTGGCCGCCCGCGTCTCGAAGCGATTTGGAAAGCATCGCACCCTGATTGCGACGACGACCGCATTTTCAATCGGACTCCTCGGCCTGCTCATTGTTCCCAAAGGCAGTATTCCCGCTGTCATCCCGATCATGGCCTGGTGCGGGTTCATGGCCGCGGGCTTCACGCTTCTGATCACGGCCATGATGGCCGACGTGGGAGACGAAATCCGCCTGCAGCAAGACAGGGAGCGCATGAGCCTCCTTTATGCCACGCTCACCTTCGCGGCCAAGATCGCCGCCGCGTGCTCCATAGCGATCACCTTTCCTCTCCTCGGCATACTCGGATTCAACGCCGCTGAAGGGACAGCCAATACGCTGGAGGCCCTGCACGGATTGCAATGGGCGTTTCTTATAGGCCCGATTGTGTTCGTTATGCTGGGCGGGGCCTGCGTCTGGGGCTGGAAGCTGGACGCTGCGCGCCATGCCGACGTGCGCGCAAGATTGGACGCACGCGATGCTGGGCTATGCCCTGCTACGCCGGGCGAGGTCTGAAAGCATCTTAAACCTTGCGCAGCGACAGGACGACGGTCACGCGGGCAAGAAATTCCGACCGGCCTAATGCGTACGCTTTTCCCACGCCACTGCATCTTCCAGCCGGAGCCCCACACCATTCCTTACGGCGGCGCGAAAGCAGCGATCAACGCGATGACGGTATCACTCGCCAAAGCCTTCGCTCCGAGGGTGCACGTGACTCCGGCATCGGCGATATTTTTTGCGAAACCTTGGGGGCGGATCTCAGATCGTTCCACAGTGATTTCGATTTAGACGGTGTCAGTTAGGAATGACGGAGCGCTACAGGTCGTCCCTTGGGGACGGGTCAAGGGCTCAACCGTCCTCGGGCAGGGTGGCCTCAATCGCCGTGATCGCCTGCCTCAAGGATGACAGCCGATTGCGAGCCACATTCCAGATGATCTCATCCGAAACGGACTCGTAATCGTGCCGAAGCACGTTCCCGATGCCCATGATTTCGCGCCAGGGGATGTCCGGCTGGATTTGCCGTAATGGTTCCGGGATGCGGCGGCACGCTTCGGATATGATCTCCACGCCGCGCTGGATCGCGTGCCGCAACAACCAGTTGTCCTTGAATTCGTCGAAAGTCTTGCCCGCGATGGCGCCTTCGATGCCGTCTATGGCTGCGAGCACGTCATAGAGGCTTGGCCGCACAGCACGCGCCATCAGAAGACTCGTTCGGCAGCGTCTTCGATCTTCTTCTTGAGAAGGGGGTGCAGGCTATCGCGTGTCGTCACATCGACGGCGACCCCGAGCCGGTCTTCCAGATGATGCTTGATGCCGAGCAGATCGATCAGCGAAAACCCCGCCCCATGCGTGTAGTCGATGAAAAGATCCACATCGCTTTCATCGCGCGCGTTGTCGCGGGCGGTGGAACCGAAAAGATAAAGGGCCGTCGCGCCACGCGCTTTCACAGCGTCGGCTTCGTTTCTTAGAGCGGCGATGGCGTCTTCTCGTCTCATGGAGCCATCATATCATATTTGGGCGGATGTTCCCAACGTCCCCCATCTTCGCCCACGCCACCGCATCTTCCAGCCGGTCGTTGCCCCAGAACAACTCATCACCAATGGTAAAACTCGGTGCACCGAAGATGCCGCGCTTGATCGCTTCGTCGGTCTGCGCTTTCAGCGCGTCCTTGATCTCCGGCGTGTTCGCTTGCGCCCATGCGACATCCGGGCCGCCGCCCGCGCGTTTTACCAGAGAGCGCAGCAGGTCTTCGTCGGTGATGTCGCGCTCCTCGCCGAAATTGGCGGTGTAGACCGCGCGCGTGAAGGCGCCGGTCCAACCGTCTTTCTCGCCCGCCAGCGCCAGCCGCGCGGCTTTCAATCCGTTTTGCGGGAAGCGGAAGGGCGGAAGCTTCAGCGGCAGGCCGTCCTTCGCGCAGATGCGCTGAAGATCGCGCCACATATACGCGCCCTTCACCGGATAGATATTGAACGGGCTGTCGTTCCAGCCCTGCGCGTTGAAGATGGGCGCCAGCAGGAAGGGCCGCCAGCGCAGCGCGACGCCCGCGTCATCCGCCAGCCGCTGCACCCGCATCGCCGCCGGATAGGAGTAGGTGCTCGCGAACTCGTACCAGAACTCGATCATGGCTTGAGACTAGCGCAGTCCTGTCCGCAATCGTCATGCCCGCCACGGCAGATAGCCATGACGGGATAGACGCATAAGCGCCTTATCGGCTTGATTATCCGCTCATATGTTCTTATTATGTTCTATAGATTCTGCGGCCAGAAAACGGCTTGCCGAAAACGGTTCTGTTTTGCCTCGGAAAAGGGAGGCGGGGGTAGGGGGACCCATAAAGTCGAAAAACAAAGATCAAGCCATTGTGGAAGAAGGGATCGGGAACGCCACAATTTGAGGACCCGCCACGCGGCAATAGGCCTTCGGACAATCCGGGCGGCTCTGCTAACAAGCGGGCAGAGAGAAATTGGAGCGTTCCCGTGTCCGCGAAGGTCAAGAAAGTGGTGCTCGCCTATTCGGGCGGGCTGGATACCTCGGTCATCCTGAAATGGCTGCAGACGGCCTATGGCGCGGAGGTTGTCACCTTCACCGCCGATCTGGGCCAGGGCGGCGAGATCGAGCCGGCGCGCAAGAAGGCCGAGATGCTGGGCATCAAGCCGCAGAACATCTTCGTCGAGGATGTGCGCGAGGAATTCGTCCGCGATTACGTCTTTCCCATGTTCCGCGCCAACGCTCTGTATGAAGGCGTCTATCTGCTGGGCACCTCCATCGCGCGGCCGCTGATCGCCAAGAAGCAGATCGAGATCGCGGAGAAGGTGGGCGCCGATGCCGTGGCGCATGGTGCAACCGGCAAGGGCAACGACCAGGTCCGCTTCGAACTGGGTTATTACGCGCTGAAGCCGGACGTGAAAGTGATCGCGCCGTGGCGGGAATGGGATCTGACCAGCCGCACCAAGCTGATCGAATTCGCCGAGGCGCACCAGATCCCGATCGCGAAGGACAAGCGCGGCGAGGCGCCGTTCTCGGTGGATGCGAACCTTCTGCACTCCTCGTCGGAAGGAAAGGTTCTGGAAGACCCGGTGGTCGAGCCGGAAAGCATCGTCTATCAGCGCACCATCGATCCGCAGGATGCGCCCGACAAGCCGACGACGATCGAAGTCGGTTTCGAGAAAGGCGACGCGGTGTCCATCAACGGCAAGACGTTGTCGCCCGCCACGCTGCTCACGGAATTGAATGAACTGGGCCGCGCCAACGGCATCGGCCGTCTCGATCTGGTGGAGAACCGTTTCGTCGGCATGAAATCGCGCGGCGTGTATGAGACGCCGGGCGGCACCATCCTCATCGCGGCGCATCGCGCGATGGAATCCATCACGCTGGACCGCGGCGCGGCGCATCTGAAGGACGAGCTGATGCCGCGCTATGCCGAGCTGATCTACAACGGCTTCTGGTTCTCGCCGGAGCGGGAAATGCTGCAGGCGCTGATCGACAAAAGTCAGGAATTTGTCACCGGCGTCGTGAAGCTGAAGCTCTACAAGGGCAATGTCATCGTCACCGGCCGTTCCTCGCCGTATTCGCTCTATTCACAGGATCTTGTGACCTTCGAGGATGACAAGGGCGCCTACGACCAGAAGGATGCGCAAGGCTTCATCAAACTGAACGCGCTGCGCCTGCGGACCTTGGCCTCGCGAAAGAGGAAGGCGCAGAAATGAGCAAGCCGAACGCCGATCAGTTCGAGATGTGGAACGGCCGGGTGGGCCAGAAATGGGCCCGCCTTCAGGACAAGACCGACCTCATGCTCAACAACATCACCGATGCGCTGATGCCCTTCGCGGCGGCGCAGCCCGGCGAGCATGTTCTGGATATCGGCTGCGGCTGCGGCACGACGACCTTCCGCCTGCAGATGGCCGTGTCGCCGAACGGTTCGGTGGCGGGCATCGACATCTCCGCGCCGATGCTGGATGTGGCGCGCGCCCGCGCGCAAGCCATGAATGCCGATATCGCGTTCATCGGGAAAGATGCCTCGACGCATGATTTCCAGCCGGTGTTCGATCTGGTGTTCTCGCGCTTCGGCGTGATGTTCTTCGACGATCCGGTTTCTGCTTTCAAGAATATCCGCACGGCGCTGTCGCCGAAGGGCCGGCTCGCCTTCGTCTGCTGGCGCGCGTTCAAGGAGAACGACTGGGCGTTCGTGCCCTATGTCGCCGCGCAGCCCTTCCTGCCGGAACAGCCGAAGACCGATCCCCATGCGCCGGGTCCGTTCGCTTTCGCGGACGGCGACCGGTTGAAAGATATTCTGGCGAAGGCCGGTTTCGGCAATATCCGGATCGAGAAGCTCGATACGACGTCGAGCCTCGGCAAGACCGCCGCCGAAGCGGCCCATGAATCGCTGAACATCGGCCCGGTGTCGCGCGCGGCCAACGACCTGCCGGACGAAACGCGCGCCAAGGCGCGCGAGGCTATCGAGAAGGCGTTCGCCGGGCATGTCACGCAAGCGGGCGTCGCGCCCAAGGCGGCCTGCTGGCTGGTCGGCGCGACCCGCTAGTCGGCCTTCTTTGTGGCGGCGGTGCCCGGCGGCGTGTCCTTCAGGATGCTGGCGCGTACCCAGCCCTTGGTGCCGTGGTCGTCCACTTCGGCCCATTTGTCCGAAAGGGCAATGAGCGTCACGGTATCGCCCTTGGCCAGCTTGCGGATGGCCTCCGAAGAGGTGGACGGCGCGGGCCGCAGATCGGAATTGTTTCGCCGCACATACATCGTGCCGCTTGCCGGCTTTGCGGCGGCGATCACGTCTGCGCCCGCGCCCTGTTGTGCATGGTGCGCGTGTGCCGCGCGCGTGATCCTGGGAATGCTGCCGGAGTCGTCGCCCGGCAGCCGCGCGGAGGTTGTTTGCTGCGTAGCGGTGATGCCGGGAATGTTCGGCAGGCCACTATGCGCGAAGTATTTGTATCCGGCGAAGGCCAGCGCGGCGATGAACAGGCCCACGCCGATGCCGCTGCCATGCGCGACGCCGAGCTTCTGGCGATAGGAGAGGCCGGTGCCGGGAAGGCCGGCATTGGTGGTGATGCCTTGCTTGCCGATATTGATGTCGGCGCCGCGCGGGCCGACGCTACCCGAGAGGCCGCCCTTGCTCAGATTGATGCGCAAAAGCCCCGGAATGATGCTGATAACGCGATGAAATCGCAAAGGCATTTCGCCGCTCCCACAGTCCAGCCGCCGCCAATATTACGGACGGCGAATAGAACCGGCAAGAACGCCAAGGGATGACGAAAGACGCCCTAGATGTCGAGCGCCGCGTTCAGCGCATTGTCCTGGATGAAGTCGCGGCGCGGTTCGACCAGATCGCCCATCAGTTTGGCGAAAAGCTCGTCGGCTTCGTCCGCATGTTCCACCTTCACGCGCAGCAAGGTGCGCGCATTCTCGTCCAGCGTGGTTTCCCAAAGCTGCTCGGGGTTCATTTCGCCCAGGCCCTTGTAGCGTTGCAGCGCCAGGCCCTTTTTGCCCCAGTCGAAGACCGCATTGAGCAGATCGGTCGGGGCGAACACTTCCCGCGTCTCATCCTTCCGCGTGACTTTGCCGACCGTAAGGTAGGTCGTCTGCAAATCCGCGGCCATCTTGTCGAGGCGGCGCGCATCGGTGCTGTCGATCACGGCGCCGTCGATGGCCACGGTCTCCCGCACGCCGCGCACGTCGCGCCAGAACTTCAGGCCGCCATCGTCCATCGGTTCGCCGTGCCAGCCCCGTTCTGTCTCGTCGGAAAGATGGTCGAGACGGGTTGCAATATACTTCGCGGCATCGCCGGCCTTCGTCTTGTCGCTAAGGACTTCGGAATTGAGCGCGCCCGCGATGGCCGCCTGCTCCAGCACAAAGCGCGGATATTGCGGCGGGAAGCCATCCAGTGCGGCCTTCGCGGCGCGGGCTTTCTCCACGATGGCATCGAAATCCGCGCCGCTCACGGTTTCTCCGGTGTGAAGCGTCAGGCTGGCGCCTTGCGAACCCTCGCTTACGAGATAGTTCTGGAATTCGGTTTCATCCTTGAGGTAGCGCTCGGACTTGCCGCGGGCGGCCTTGTAGAGCGGGGGCTGCGCGATATAGAGGTGCCCCCGCTCGATGACCTCCGGCATCTGCCGATAGAAGAACGTCAGCAGCAGGGTGCGGATATGCGCGCCGTCCACATCGGCATCGGTCATGATGATGATCTTGTGATAGCGCAGCTTGTCGGCATTGAATTCCTCGCGGCCGATGCCGGTGCCGAGCGCCGTGATCAGCGACACAATGCTGTCGCTGGTCAGCATGCGGTCGAAGCGGACGCGCTCGATGTTCAGGATCTTGCCGCGCAGCGGAAGCACCGCCTGGTTCTCGCGATTGCGCGCCTGTTTTGCGCTGCCGCCGGCGCTGTCGCCCTCGACGATGAATATCTCGCATTTGGATGGATCGCGCTCCTGACAATCGGCCAGTTTGCCGGGCAGCGATGCGCCGTCGAGCACACCCTTGCGGCGCGTGAGTTCCCGCGCTTTGCGCGCGGCTTCGCGGGCCGCAGCGGCTTCCACGACCTTGCCGACGATGCCTTTGGCGTCGGCCGGATGCTGCTCGAACCAGCCGCCAAGCTGATCCAGGACGATACCTTCCACGATCGGACGGACTTCGGACGAAACGAGTTTGTCCTTGGTTTGCGACGAGAATTTCGGATCGGGCACTTTCACCGACAGAACGCAGGTCAGGCCCTCGCGGCAATCGTCGCCCGTCAGCGCGATCTTCTCCTTTTTCTGGAGGCCGGATTCTTCCGCGTATTTTGTCACCACGCGCGTCAACGCCGCGCGGAAGCCCGCCAGATGGGTGCCGCCGTCGCGCTGCGGGATGTTGTTGGTGAAACAAAGCATACTCTCGTGGTAGCTGTCGTTCCATGTGAGCGCCGCTTCCACCGTGATGCCGTCGCGTTCGCCGCCCAGCATGATCGGCTGTGGGATCAGACTGGTCTTCGCGCGGTCCAGATAGCGCACGAATTCGGCGAGGCCGCCTTCGTAATGGAGCGTGACCTCCTTTTTCTCCACGCCACGCTTGTCGGCCAGGATGATTGTCACGCCGGAGTTCAGGAAGGCCAGTTCCCGCAGGCGGTGTTCCAGGGTGGCGAAGTCGAATTCGGTCTTCGTGAATGTCGCGGGCGAGGGCAGGAAGGTCACTTCCGTTCCGCGCTTGTCCTTGTTCTCGCCAACCACCTTCAGCGGCGCCTCCGGATCGCCGTGGCGGAAGCGCATGTAATGCTCTTTGCCGTTGCGCCAGATGCGCAGGTCCAGGAATTCCGATAGCGCGTTCACCACGGAAACGCCCACGCCATGCAGGCCGCCGGATACCTTGTAGGCGTTCTGCTCGAATTTTCCGCCGGCGTGAAGCTGGGTCATGATCACTTCGGCGGCCGACACTCCTTCGCTGGAATGAATGTCGGTTGGAATGCCGCGGCCGTTGTCATAGACCGTGCAGGAGCCATCGGCGTTCAACGACACCTCGACGCGCGTGGCGTACCCGGCCAGCGCCTCGTCGATCGCGTTGTCCACGACTTCGGTGACCATGTGATGCAGGCCCGAGCCGTCGTCGGTGTCGCCGATATACATGCCGGGGCGCTTGCGCACGGCATCGAGCCCCTTCAGCACCTTGATGCTGTCGGCGCCATATTCGTTCGTGTTGGGTGTCGCGGGTGAAGACATGTCGGTCACTCTGAAATCAGCGCGGGCGTCGAGTCGGCGACGGCAAACAGATCCGCTTTGGTTTTAAGGGGCGCGAACATTTCCATGTCCGTGCCGGTCATCCAGGCTTGCGCGCCGAGGGCGAGAATTTCCTCGAACAGGGCGGCGCGGCGTTTGGAATCGAGATGGGCCGCGACTTCATCCAAGAGAAGGATGGGCGCGCGGCCTTGCTTCATATGGGAACTCTCCCACGCATGGGCAAGCACGATGGCGATGAGAAGCGCTTTCTGCTCTCCGGTCGAGCACTCCGCCGCATCCGTCCGTTTCTGGACATGGCGAACGGAGAGGTCGGAACGATGCGGGCCAAAGGTGGTGCGGCCGGACTCGGCATCGCGAATGCGCGCTTGGCGGAAACGGTTTTGAAATTCCGACGCCACGTCTCTGCCTTCGGCCAGCAGCGTATCGGCATCGCCCGCGAGCGCCAGATGCGCGGAAGGAAATGCGCCAGCTTCTCCGCGCGCCGCAAGCGCGCGATTGAGGCGCTCAATTGCCTCCGCGCGGGCGGTGGAAACGGCGATGCCGGCGTCCGTCATTTCGGCTTCGAGACCGTCCAGCCATGCGGGATCGCGCGGACCGTATTTGAGAAGCCGGGCCCGCTCGCGCATCGCGGTTTCATAGCGCGTGGCGTTGCGGGCGTGTTCCGGTGCGAAGCCGAAGGCCAATCGGTCGAGGAATTTCCGGCGCCCGCCCGCACCTTCGATGAAAAGGCGATCCATGGCGGGCGTGAGCCACGCCATCTGGACGACCTCTGCAAGATCGGCGGCATTGTTCGACGGCGCTCCGTTCAGATGCACCTTGCGGCGCTCGCCGCCATTGGGGCCGAGCGTCAGGCCGGTGCCGATTTCATAGCTCTCGCCGCCGCGGGCGATGGTTGCGGCAACCGCCCATAGCGCATCGCTCTGCATGGACGGCCCTTTGCGGGTGTGCTCGCCCAGCGTGGCGCCGCGCAGGCCGCGTCCCGGCGACAGAAGCGAGATCGCGTCCAGGATATTGGTCTTGCCGGCGCCGTTGGGGCCCGCCAGCACAACGGGACGGCCGCTTACGGCAACGGCGCCGCTGGCATAGGAGCGGAAGTTCGTCAGCAGCAGCCGCGTCACCGCGAGGCGCGGCGCTTCGGAAACAGAAGGCGCGCCGTCAAGGCGCTGATGCGAAGCGCCGTTCAACTCAAACCCGCATCGGCATGAGGACGTAAAGCGTGCGCGGGTCCTCGGTGTCTTCGATGACCGTCGGCGAGCCGGCGTCGGAGAGCAGGAAGCGCACCTCCTTGCCGTCGAACTGGCTGGTGATGTCGAGCAGATAGCGCGCGTTGAAGCCGATCTCCAGCGCCGCCGCGCTGTAGGTCGCGCCCATCTCTTCGGTGGCCGTGCCGGAATCCGGATTGATGACGGTCAGCGTCAGCTTGTCCTTGGAGATGCCGAGTTTCACGGCGCGCGTCTTGTCTGCGGAAATGGTGGACACGCGATCCACCGCTTGTGCGAATTCCTTGCTGTCGAGGCCGAGCGCCTTGTCGTTTCCGGCGGGAATGACGCGCTGATAGTCGGGGAAAGTGCCGTCGATCAGCTTGGAGGTCAGTTCCACGCCATCGTTGGTGAACTGAATTTTTGTATCCGACAGTGAGATGTCGATCGCGCCTTCGCTGTCATCCAGCAGGCGGCGAAGTTCGGTGATGGTTTTGCGCGGCACGATCACGCCCGGAATGTCCGAAGCCCCTTCCGGCAAATCCAGTTCGAAACGGGCGAGACGATGTCCGTCTGTGGCCACGGCGCGCAGGTGCTGTTTCTTCCCCTCCTTGGCGGCATGCAGATAGATGCCGTTGAGATAGAAGCGGGTCTCTTCCGTCGAAATGGCGAACCGCGTCTTGTCGATAAGCTGCTTGAGGTCGTTCGCTTCCAGGCGGAATTTGTGGGGCAGGGCGCCCGCCGCCATCTGCGGGAAGTCTTCCTTGGGCAGGCATGCCAGCTCGAAACGCACCGAGCCGGCCGAAACCTGAAGCCGTCCGCCTTCGTTCGTGAGAAGCTCCGCCTGCACCTGTGCGCCCTCGGGCAGCTTGCGGACGATGTCGTAGAGCATGTGGGCCGGCGCGGTGGCCGCGCCGTTGCGGATCACGTCCGCAGGCAGGGTCTCGACGATCTCGATATCCAGATCGGTGGCGGTGAGTTTCAGCTTTCCCTTCGCCGCCTCGATCATCACATTGGACAGGATCGGGATGGTGTTCCGGCGTTCGACGACGCTCTGGACATGGGAAAGGGCCTTCAAAAAGGCGCCGCGTTCGACGGTGATTTTCATCGGTTTTGCGCTTCGATCCTGTCGCGTTAAGGAGCCCATTTCCGAGGTCGGAAAGGACCTCGTAACTTCTTGAAATCATTAGCGATTTTTAAGCGCCCAGACTCAAGTGCCCGAGTATATCAGGCACTTGGCAAAGACAACAGCTTTTGGCGGGCGGCGAAGGCCGGTTTCGCGCGAATTCCACGGCGCGATCCGGCCGTTCCGGCCGGGGTTATGGCGCGCTGCGGGAGAGCACCTGGCGCAGGAAATCGACCTCCTGCTTGAACATGGTGTCTTCGTCGCAAAGCGCCGCCACGCGTCGGCAG
Source organism: Pseudomonadota bacterium (assembly GCA_018242145.1). Lineage (GTDB taxonomy): Bacteria > Pseudomonadota > Alphaproteobacteria > Micropepsales > Micropepsaceae > Rhizomicrobium. The sequence goes on along the minus strand of JAFECN010000026.1, from coordinate 5,425 downwards.
GCGTGCAGAACGGTGGTGTGGTCACGGCCGCCGAAGCGCTTCCCGATTTCCGGGAGCGAGCGCATCGTCAGCTCGCGCGCCAGGAACATGGCGACTTGCCGGGGACGGGCCACGCGGCGCGAGCGCTGCGGCGACTGGAAGTCGCGCAGTTCGAGTTTGTAGAACTCCGCCGTCTTGCGCTGGATGTCCTCGATGGAGGTTTTCTTGGCCGCCACGGTGGCCTGGCCGAGAATGTGACGGGCAGCCTCCAGCGTCAGCGGCTGCTTGGTGAGGTCGGCATAGGTCGCGATCTTGTTGAAGGCGCCGACGAGATCGCGCGGGCTGCTTTCCTCGTTGTCGGCGATGTGTTCCAGAACATCTTCCGGGACGGCCAAACCGCGCGCCTTCGCAAACTCCGCGGCGCGCGATTTGAGGATTGCGAGACGTGTCGCGCGATCGGGCTTGTCGAGCGCGATGACAAGGCCGCCGGAGAGGCGCGAGCGGACATCGGCCGAGAGGTTGTCGATGGTGCCGGGCGCCTTGTCCGCGGCGATCACCAGCTTGCGGCGCAGGTCGGAGAACGCATTCAGCGTGTGGAGGAATTCGCTGACGGTGTAGGTCGAGCGGCAAAGATGCTGCAGGTCGTCGATCAGGAGGATGTCCGCCGCGCGCAGGTCTTCTTTGAAGCCCAGCGTTTCCTTCCGGTTCAGCGCGCCGAGGAACTGACGCATGAAATCTTCGGCGCCGAGGAACAGCGCGCGCTTGCCGCGCTTCTTGGCCTCCAGCGCGATGGCGTTGAGCAGATGCGATTTGCCGTAGCCGAAACCGCCATGCACATAGAGCAGGGAAATCTCTTCGTTTTCGCCCGTTCCGAGCGCCCTGGCGGCGCGATAGGCGAATTCGTTGGCCGGGCCGGGTACAAAGCTTTCGAAAGTCTGCGTGTTTTGCAGCAATTTCGTCGATAGCGCGCGGCGGCTTTCGCTCTTGTCCGTCTCCGCGGGGGTGATGGCTGGCACGTCGCGCGAAACCGTCGTCGTGGCGATGACGGGGCGTTGCGCGACCACGACGATCTCAACGGTCACATCCTGCCCGGATTCCGTGGTGATCGCGCGGTCTATGCGCTGCAAATGATGGCTGGCGACCCAGTTGCGCGCGAAAGGCGTCTGCGCGCCGATCTTTATTTCGGAACCATCGGCGGATGCCAGAACCAGCGGCCGAACCCATGCGTCAAAAACCGCATCCCCCATGTCGCGGCGCATACGCTCGCGCGCAGCCAGCCAAATCGCGTTCCAGTCCGTCGATTTCGCCATCGATTGTGCCATATCCCATTTGCCCTTTCTTGTTATGTCCGATGCGGCGGGAGGCATCGGTTCCCCTCATGCAATTCGTTTAGTTCTGTCGCCAGGGAAGGCCCGAAGCCTTCCATCCGTTCACATTGCCCCTGTGGCCTTCGCCGTCGAGATTGCCTTCGAAGCCACCCGCGATGTTGTAGGCGCGCGTGAAGCCCGCGCGCGTCATGGCGATCGCGGCGGCCTTGGAGCGCGCCCCGGAGCGGCAGAGGAAGAGCAGGGGCGTATCGTTGGGTGCGCCCGCGCGCTTCATTTCTTCGCCCGCGATCCGCACAAAATCCGGATTGATCTCGCCGGAAGGGAAGCTTTGCCATTCGACGGCATGAACCTGGCGGCCCAGCGGCGCGAGGTCGGGCAAGCCGACATAGGTCCATTCCGCAGCGGTGCGGACATCGATCAACTGGGCCTTGGGATCGGCGGTCAGCATGTCCCAGGCCTGGCGGACATCGATGTCACCGGCATAGTCGGGAGCGGAATTGTTCGTCGGCATGGCTGCGGGCCCCATAGAGACGGCTTGTCCATGCGGCACGTTTTGCATGCCGCTGGAACGGGATGTCTAAGTAATGACTGGAACTAGGACTTTGGATTACTGATCGCAGTGCCCGAAATATGCTCTATGACTTTGTTTTTGCTTGTTTTTGTCTTAGGCATTTCTGCACAGGCCCCGTCTCAACGGGTTAACGATAGGCGTGGCGCGGGGTGCGAATCAAGAGAACGAAAGGCGAAGACATTAAGGAATTGCATTTTCACGACGATTTTTTGACGCGCTAAGTGTATGTAACGCATACGGATTTTTGTTACCGAGCCGAATCAAGAGGTTAACGAAAGTGACGTCTGTTGTGCCGATTTCGATCTGCGCTCCTATGGTTAAAATCCTTTATTCCGTCTACGGAGCAAAATAAAACAGGCCCAGATATTAGCCCGGGCCTGTCCAATTCGTCAAAATCAAAGTGTTCGCGGGCGTCAGCCCTTGAGCTTGGCCACACGCTTGGTGAGGCGGGAAACCTTGCGGGAGGCGGTGTTCTTGTGGGTCACGCCCTTGCTCACGCCGCGCATGATTTCCGGCTCCGCCGCCTTCAGGGCCGCCGCGGCAGCCTTGTGATCGCCGGACGAGATCGCGTCTTCGACCTTGCGGGTTGCGGTGCGGATGCGGCTCTTGCGGGCATGATTGATGGCCGTGCGCTTGGCGGTTGTGCGGGTGCGCTTTTTGGCCGAGGCGATATTGGGCATAGGTCGTCCTGAATTCCTTGGGAGGCGGGCGTATAGCCCTTGAAGGTCCGGGGGTCAATTGGGACTTATTTGTCCCGGAACGCCGGTTTGCGCTTCTCGCTGAAGGCTTCCATGCCTTCCTTCTGATCCTCGGTTGCGAACATGGAATGGAACACGCGGCGTTCGAAACGGACGCCCTCGTGGAGCGTCGTTTCATAGGCCACGTTCACGGCTTCCTTGGTCATCATCACGATGGGCACGGACTTCTCGGCGATAGCCGCCGCGGCCTTCAGGGCTTCGGCCATCAGATCGGCGGCCGGCACCACGCGCGAGACAAGGCCGGCGCGCTCGGCTTCCGCCGCATCCATGTTGCGGCCCGTGAGGCACATCTCCATCGCCTTGGACTTGCCGACGAAGCGGGTGAGGCGTTGGGTGCCGCCGATGCCGGGCATCACGCCCAGATTGATCTCCGGCTGGCCGAATTTCGCGGTGTCGGCGGCAATGATGAAGTCGCAGAGCATGGCGAGCTCGCAGCCGCCCCCCAGCGCATAGCCCGCGACCGCGGCGATGATCGGCTTGCGGATCGCGCTGATGCGGTCGTTCACATGGGCGAAGAAATTGGACTTGTACATGTCCATATAGGACTGCGGCGCCATTTCCTTGATGTCGGCGCCTGCGGCGAAGGCGCGCTCGGAGCCGGTGAGGACGATGCAGCGCACGTCGGTGCCGCGATCCCATTCTTCCAGAACCGAAATCAGTTCGGCGAGCAGGTCGCTGTTCAGCGCATTCAGGGCCTTGGGGCGGTTCAGCGTGACGACGCCGACTTTGCCTTCGATTTTGGCGATGATGTTCTGGTATTCCATAGTCACTCCTGCCGCGCGGGCCTGTCCGGCCCGTGTCATATCACTTCGCTCTGCAAAGGACATGCGATGAAGCGTCTTTTCTTCATATTGCGCACGCGCGGCGCAAACTGGAACCGCGATTGCGCGCTGGAGGAGCAGGACGGCTGGGCCGAGCACGCCGATTTCATGAACGGCCTGGCGCGCGAGGGCTTCATTGTGCTGGGCGGGCCGCTGGAAGGCACGCCGAACGTGTTGCTGCTGGCGATGGCGGAGAGCGAAGAGGAGGTTCGCGCAAGGCTCGCTGGCGACATCTGGGCCCAACAAGATCTCTTGCGGGTCGAGCGCGTGGCGCCGTGGAGCCTCAAGCTCGGCATCTGGCAGAAGTCCTAGTCGTCGAAACGCTTTGAGCGTGTTTGTTTCAGCCGCGAATGGACTTTCTTCTTTTCCAGCCTTTTCTCTTTCGATGAGCGCGTGGGCTTGGTGGCGCGGCGCTTCTTTGGTAGGGTTGCGGCTTCGCGCAGCAGTGCGATCAATCGCTCGCGCGCGTCCTCGCGGTTGCGCTGCTGGTCGCGATACTGCGACGCGCGGATGATGATTGCGCCGTCTTTCGTCAACCGCGAACCCGCCAGGGCCTCCAGCCGTGCGTGGATTTCGAAGGGCAGGGCGGCGTGCTGTGCGTCGAAGCGCAGGATCACCGCACTGGCCACCTTGTTGACGTTCTGCCCGCCGGGACCGGAGGCGTGCGTGAACCGCTCCGAGATCAGATCGGTATCGATCGCAAGATTGGATGTGATGCGCAGGATGCTCAAGGGTGATCCTTCATATCCTGCGCGATCGAACCCCGGTCCATTGTAAGTGTCGTTCCGATGGAAGCCGCCACAATGGCGGCAATGGCCAGGATCTGCCGCGCCGTAAGCGCTTCGTGCAGGAAAATCCAGCCCGCGAGCGCGGCCACGACCGGTTCGATACTCATCAGGATTCCAAAGACGCGGACCGGTATGCGGCCCAGAGCATACATCTCGCAGGTATAGGGGATGACGCTCGACAGCACGGCGATCGCGGTTGCGGCGAACAGGACCGACGGATTGTGAAGGGCCGGCAGCGCCGGGACCGCTCCCACGGGGAGCACGACAAGCGCGGCAATCGTCATTCCAATAGCTGTCGCTTGCGTCGTTCCGGCGGCGCTCGCACCGCGGCCTAGCACTATGTAGAGGGCCCAACACACGCCCGCGGCCAGCGCCAGCGCCATGCCGAGCAGATCAAGGTTCTGCGTCGCCCCCGCCAGTGGCAGAAGCGCAAGAAGTCCGAAAATGACCATCGCGACCCAAAGCAGATCGATCCAATGTCTCGAACTCAGGGTCGCAATCGCCAGAGGGCCCGTGAATTCGATAGCGACCGCGATCCCGAGCGGCACCCGGTCCAGCGCCATGTAGAAGACAAGGTTCATGAGACCAAGCACCACGCCATAGCCACACAAGGTCAGCCACGTTTTCTGCGGCGGCAGATTTCGCCATGGGCGAAACAGGAGGAGCAGCACAATCGCTGCAATGCTCTGGCGCAATGTGGTTGTGCCCACGGCGCCAACCACGGGAAACAGTTGCTTGGCGATAGCCGCGCCGAACTGCACCGAGACGATGGAAAGTCCCAATGCCGCAAACGGGATTGCGCGAGCTGCGGGGCCGGAACGCGGGAGCATGAGAATCTCAAAAAAAATCGATGGCCTTCGATATCATCACTTGAAAAGGCAACCAAACAGTTGCATATAGCGTTCATGAGCATGGATGCTGTGTTTCGGGCCTTGGCGGACGAGAGCCGCCGCCAGTTGCTGGACCGGCGCCGCGAGAAGAACGGACAGAGTTTGGGCGAATTGTGTGAGGGCCTCGATATGTCCCGCCAGGCGGTGACGAAACATCTTGGCATTCTGGAAGAGGCGAACCTCGTCGCCACGCAGAAGCGCGGGCGCGAGAAGCTGCACTTCCTCAACCCCGTTCCGATCTTCGACATCGCCGACCGCTGGATCGGGAAGTTCGAACGCGGCCGTCTGCG
>JAFECN010000269.1 GCA_018242145.1 Pseudomonadota bacterium | reverse complement strand
TACGCGACAGGGCGCGCGATAGTTCCTTCAATTCGCTGTAACTTATTGAAAAATATGTCGTAATTCGTCGCGCGGTCATGGAGTCGTCATGAACGGGCCATGCTTCGCATTGACAGGTTGCGGTCACTGACAAACTATCAGTCCATGGCAATGCGCGCGAAAACAAGCCGCGGGCCGGGAGGAAACAGAATGACAAAGCTCACCTACACCACGGACGAAATCCTCGCCGAGCATTCCTATGCGCAACCGCATGTCGAAGCGGGTTACACGCTCCATGGCGGCTTCGATGCGCAAGGCCATTACATCTCGCCGCGCACGCTTCATCGCTGGCCCGCCATCCGCGCGTGGGAAAACGCCCTGCGCGCGCGCGGGCAGGACGTCGTCGATACCTCCCAGCAATTGATGACAAAAGGCAGTTATCCGAGCGTCGCGCAGCAGAGCTTTCTGCTCGATCTCGGTCTTGGACAGACGCTCTGGGATTCGCTGAGTGTGACCGGTGTCGTGGAAGCGCGCGGCAAGGTGCTGGCCACGGCGGAGGCGCCGGATTTCCAATCCATCGTGAAGGAAGATATCTCGCAGACTGCCACCGCGCATCTGAACAAGGGCCTGTTCCGCGCGCACGGCCTGGACGAAGGCGGCGATGGCGTGAAGGGCGGGCACGATGCCATGTGGTTTGCGGTGCGCGACATGCTCTTTGGCAAGCACGCCTATCCGCACACCGAAGTGCCCGCGTCTCTCGGTCGGCCGGATACGGGACGGCTGATGCCGCAGATTCCGCCGGAGTACGAGCGCTGCATCCTGATGCTGATGAATGTGCTGATGATCGAGGTGCGCGCCGAGCATTTCTTCAATTTCTGCACCACAGTGATGCGCGATCCGCGCAATTTCACCGACCGCCGCGCCGTGGCGATGCACGCCGCCGATCTGGTGGACCGTATCCGGCAGGACGAAGCGCCGCATGTCGGCTATCTCACCGTCGTGGTTTCGGAGCTGCGCAGCTTCACCTTCAGGACCGTGGACGGAAAGGACGTGAAGGGTTCAACCTTCATCGATCCGGTGTGGCGCGGCATGGTGCAGTGGCACGCCGCGACCAATGTGGATTACGATCGCGCGGAGAAGCGCAAGGAATTCCAGCAGATGTTCGACAAGCGCGGCAACGGCGCGGAACTGATGCACCAATTCGACAATCTCGGCCAGAAGGAAGCCGCATAATGAAAGAGTTTCGGGGCAAGACCGCATTCATCACCGGCGGCGCCAGCGGCATCGGCTTGGGCATGGCGCGCGCGTTCGGCCATGCGGGCATGAACGTGGTTCTCGCCGATATTGACGACAAGCTGGCGAAGGATGTCGCGGAGAAACTGGCGGCGGAGCAGATCAAGGCGGTTGGCGTGCGCTGCGACGTGTCGGAACATGCCAGCGTGCGCGAAGCCGCGCTGGAAGCGGTCTCGGCCTTCGGCAAGGTGCATGTCGTCTGCAACAATGCCGGCGTCGCGGTCGGCGGCCCCATCGGCACGGTGAAGGACAAGGATTGGGACTGGATCATCGACGTCAATCTGAAGGGCGTCGTCTATGGCACCGAAACCTTCGTGCCGCTCATCAAGAGCCACGGCGAAGGCGGGCACATCGCCAGCACCGCCTCGATGGCGGGCATGATCGCGCCGGCCGGCATGGAGCCGTACACCGCCACCAAATTCGCCGTCGTCGCCATGAGCGAAGGCTGGGCGCAGCAGCTTGCGCCGCTGAACATCGGCGTCTCGGTGTTGTGCCCCGGTTTCGTGAAGACGCGCATCCATGAAAGCGGCCGCGCGCGGCAGGACAAATATGGCGGGCAGGGCGATGTCGACGCGCTGGGCAACGGCCCCAACGAAGCCGCGCAGATGGTTCTGTCCGGCATCGACCCTGACATCGTCGGCAAGCGCGTGTTGGAAGCGGTGCGCGACAACGACCTCTACATCTTCACCCATCCGATGTTCAAAGATTTCGTGCAGGCGCGCTTTGCCGGGATCATGGCCGGCTTCGACAAGGCGGCGCAGAGCGAGGCGCTGAAATCCGTGAAGGAATGGGCGCCCGTCGTGCCGCGCGCGCAGCAGTAGATTCTGGTAGGATATTCCCTCTCTGGGAGGGGATATCCCTACCATCGCCTACTTCTATGGGATCGCGATCCGGATTTACTTCCGCGATCATCCTCCGGCCCACTTCCATGCCATTTATGAGGGCGAGGAAGCGTTCGTAAGCATCGATACCGGCGAGATTCTGGAAGGCCATTTGCCGAAAGCCGCTGCGCGTCTCGTTAAGGAATGGGCGATTGCGCGGCAGCGTGAACTTCGCGAAAATTGGCTCCGTGCCCAACAGGGGCGACCGCTGGAACGTGTGGCAGGACCCGATGATGCATGATCCTCTGATCAAGGTTCGAAAAGTCGAACCTCTTGGTGGCTTCCGCCTGCGGTTCATTTTTTCCGATGGAGCGGTTGGAGAGTGCGACTTTGCGCAACTGATCGCTCGTTCCGATCCCATGCTGGAACCGCTGAAAGACCCAGCTTATTTCGCGCGCGTATTTCTCGAATTCGGCGCACCGACCTGGCCGAACGGTTACGATATGGCGCCCCATGCGCTTTACGAAGAATTGGCCCAGAACAATGCGTTGCGGCAGCCGGTAGCACAGCGCTGATGCCGGATAGGACGGCCGAGTGTGGATGCTACTCCCGGTTGCGAATCGGTCTAGTGCACAATCCAGAAAAATTTGAAGTATAGATATGGTTAAGACGGATGTTCTTTCCGTCTGTGTTTGCGTCCCAAGAGAAAAACCGTCGTTCGTACAAGGCGTCCGGGGTAATCCGGCGCTTTAAGGCTGCATTTTATTGCT
>JAFECN010000268.1 GCA_018242145.1 Pseudomonadota bacterium | reverse complement strand
GGATGAAGATCGGCGTGTTGTCCCAGGAACCGCCGCGGATGACATGCTTGGTGCAATCGCCGCCACTCGTCCAGGCGCTGCCGTCTTTCGGCGCGCCGACGTAAGACGGATGCCAGCAATCCGCCGTCCACTGCCAGGCATTGCCGAGCACGCCGTAAAGCCCGAACGGGTTGGCGCTGAACGCATCCACGTCGGCGAGAACGTGGAAGTCATATTTGCTGCCGCAGCCATTGCAGTTGGCGTTGCCGCTGCCGATCTCATTGCCCCACCAGCGCGCGGTGGTGGTTCCGGCGCGCGCGGCATATTCCCATTCCGCTTCGCTCGGCAATCGATAAGGTCCGCCCGCCTTGTAGGGAATCGACGGATGCTCCGCGCGCACGCGTGCATTGAGCCAGGCGATATAGGCTTGCGCATCTTTCCAATCCAGACACACGGCGGGCCATTTTGGCGGCTCCACGTCCGTCGGCGGATAGGCGTAGCCCTTGGACGGAACATGCCAGCGCATGCCGGTGATCTTGTTGCACGGCTCCGGCGTGTAGCCGGTTTCCTGCAGGAAGATCTGGAACTGCTCGCTGGTCACATCGTATTTGCCCAGCGCGAAGGCGCGGATGCTGACGATGTGCTGCGGCCCTTCGGCATCGAAGCGCCCCGGCTCGCTTTTGGGGCTGCCCATCACGAAGCGCCCGGCGGGAATCCCCACCATCACGGGGCAATGGGTGCATTCGGTGAATGCGCGCGCATCGTCCGCCCGCGCGGCGGCGGTCAAACTCAAAAGCGCGAAGAGAGCGAACAGGAAATTACGCATCATCGCCTCGGATGGCCTGCCAGCCGAAGCTCGCGATGCCAAGCTGTCCACCTACGCCAGAGCTTCGGCGGATGCGCCTTCTCTCGCGCCGCGAGCGAAGGCTGGCGCACCCGACAGGATTCGAACCTGTGACCTCCGCCTTCGGAGGGCGGCACTCTATCCAGCTGAGCTACGGGTGCAGTGGCGACCCTATAGCGCAAAGAAGGCGCCGCGAGCAATCAACGCCGTGGCGCCTCTTCCCTGTTGCTGCGGTTCAGCCCTTCGCCTGTCCCACGATGGCGGGCAGATGCTCCGACAGGGCGGCCAGTGCCTGATCGGGCGAAAGGCCAAGCTGCGCGGCGATCTGCGAGATACGGTCCATCGGCAGGGCCGCCTTCAGTTGATCGACGCTGATCGGCTGGCCCTGGCCGCTGGCCCAGGATGCGACGAGCGGTGAAAGGCCGCCGGCATGCAGATGATCGAGCACGCCCTGCAGGCCGCCCACATTCTGCAATGCCGCGTTGAGCGCCGTCTGCGCGGCGTTTTCACCCGCCTGATACAGCGCCCCGGTCGCCGCGCTTTTCAACTCGTCGAACAATCCCATTTCGCTCTCCGCTTCAAAGCCATGCCGCGACGCCGCCATGACGCGAACAGGCGCCCATGTGCGTCTTGATCTGCACGACCGTTCCATCCTTGCAGCGCGCGGACGTGCCGGTATGTCCTTCCGTCGGGATGGCCGACTTGGCCGGGCCCTTCATCGATGCCGATTTCATCGTGTTTGCGGGTTTCATGGCGGTGGTTTTGGGCGCCGCCATCATGGCGTTCGCCGGCGCGGCGCTGGCCGAGCCTTTCATGCAGGTCGACATATAGGATTTGTAGGCCGTTCCTTTTTTCGCCGTTGCCGGCATCGACTTCCAGTTGGCGGCGCATGTCGCCATCGTGCCGCCGCTTTTCGCGGTCGTGACGGGGGCCGGCGCTCCGCCTTTCATGCAGCTCGACATGAAATCCTTGTAGGTCGTGGCTTTCTTGTCCGCAGCGCTCTTTGTCTTCCAGCTTGCAGAACAGGTTTTCATCGTGTCTTGCGACGAATGGCTTGCCGCCATGGCGGAGGCATTCATCGCCAGCAGGCCGGCGGCAATCGTGATCACTAGAAAACGCATGATGGTCTCCCTCAAATATTCGAGGGATTGGATTCTTGCCCATTGTCTTTGGCAAGTGGGCTGAGCGGCCGCCGCTGTTATATTTTGCAGCGGCCGCTCATGACAGGACTGTCACATTTCAAGACGAACGGGCGATGTTAGCTGGCCGTGCCGAGCGCCTTCATCAGCCGGTAAGTGAACTCGGTGGTCTGGTAGAAGTTGGACGGGTTGTTGCGCTCGTCGCGGCCGTGGGCGCGGATGTCGTCGACGTCCCACCAGCCGCCGCCCACGCCATAGCTCGGAATGCCCGCCGCGCGCGTGAAGATGGAATCGCTCGCACCCGCCATCATCACCGGCATCACCGGAACATCCTTGCCCCACATGTCATGCACCACGCCCGCAACCGTCGTCATCACCTTGGGATCGGGAACGGTTTCCGGCGCGGGCTGCACCGGCTCCAGCAGCGACACCTTGATGCCCGGATCGCCCATCACCTTCTGCAGAGTCGCCTGCGTCTGCGCCGCGCTTTCGCCGGGGAAGACGCGGCACTGGATGGTGGCGTCCGCGCTCGACGGCAGCGCGTTTTCCTGCACGCCCGCCTTCAGCATGGTGGCGACGCAGGTGGTGTGCAGGATGGCGTTCATCGACGTGTCTTTCGCCAGCCGCGCGGCAACCGCGTTGTCCAGCGGTTCCTTCGAGGCAGCCAGCAGATCGGCCTTGTGCTGACCGCTCGATTGCTGCGCCCGCGACGCGAAATAGGCGCGCGTCGTGGCGTTGGTCTTGTAGGGGAATTGATAGGCGGCGAGCTTCACCAGGCCGTCCGCCAATTGATAGATCGCGTTGTCGGGCCGCGGCTCGGACGAATGGCCGCCCTTGTTCGTCGTTTCCGCCTTGAAGGTCATGTAGGTCTTCTGGACGGTCTCGATCGCGAAATCGACGCGCTTGCCGTTCTTGATCTCGCCCGATCCGCCGTCCGGGTTCATCACGAGCCCGACATCGCCGACGAGATCCTTGCGGTGCTGCACCAGGAATTGCGGGCCGTCCTGCTCCAGCCCCACTTCTTCATCCGCGGTGAACGCGACCACGATATCGCGGTCGGGCACATAGCCTTCCTTCTTCAGCCGGATGAGCGAGGCGGCCACGGCGGCGTCTTCATCCTTCATGTCGGAGGTGCCGCGGCCGTACCAGTAGCCGTCCTTCACCGTGAATTTGTAGGGATCGAGTCCCGGCGTCCAATCGGCCTTCTTCGCATCCACCACATCCATGTGGCAGATCCACATCACGGCCTTGCCTTTGCCCTTGCCCTTGATGCGGACGACGACATTCACCTGGTTCGGATATTTCGTCTCCGGCGCGACATGAATGTCCGCGTCGGTAAAGCCGTTGGCTTTCAGATAGCGAACGATCACATCAGCCGTGCCCTTGGTGCCGATATCGTGGACGGAGCGCACCTGAACCAGATCGCGGAAGATGTCGTGCGCGAGCTTCTGGTTGTCGGCAGGCGGCATCGGGCCGGGCGGCTGGATGTTCGCCGGCCCCGCGGCGCCCAGAAGCGATGCGAATGCGAGCACGGCGGCGGCGGGAGCGATGGTGCGCAATGTCATGATGGTGTCTTCCCCTTTGTGAAATCTCTGGCGGCGTGAAGCTACGCCCCGCCGCGCGCGTCAGGCAATCGCCGCCAGCGCGGCATCCACCGCCTTTGCCGCATGGTTCCACACGCTATGTTTCCAGTCCGCCGTATCGGGATAGAACGCATCGCGGATTTCCTGCTTCACGCGCGCCCAGTCCGGATCGTTCGGCTTCGCATTCAGGTGCAGCCAGTTGTCCCGGCGCAGCGCATTGAACACATCGCGCGTGGAGCGCGTGCCCACTTCCAGCGCGGCGAAGGTCAATTCCCGGCCCTTCATCCAGTGCGCCACGGCCTTGTCCACCGTGCCCTGCAGCGGCGGCGACACGGATTCGCCGGCTTCGCTGGATTGCAGCGCATCGCCCCACATCGTCTTGGCGCGCTTGTAGGCGGCGCTGCCGGGTAAATCTTCCGTGATCATCTCGGCTGCGCCATGTTCGCCAAGCCCGGTGTGGAAATCGATGGCGATCAGTGTCTTCACGCCCTTCAATTCCTCGCGGAACACGTCCTGCAGCATCCTGTGCGACCAGCTTTCGCGCGCGCCGCCGAAATAGATTCCGCCGGGATGATGATATTGCCCGGTGGAGATCGCTTCCTGCAATTTGAACGCGCCGTATTTGTCGGAATAGGCGCGCAGCTTCGCATTGGCCGCTTTCATCGTGCCGGGCGAAAGATCGGACAGCGCAATCGCATCGGCCAGCTCGTCATAGGCCGGATTGCGCGGCGGGTTGGCGAAATCGGCGAAGTTGCGATTGATGTCGGCATTGTCCTCGTTCACGCGCCGGTCCCAGGAAAAGCCGAAGGGATTGAGCGCATGCAGCAGCACGATCTTCGTGCCTTTTGCGGCGCGTTGCGCCAGCCCTTCGCGCAACAGGCCCGTCTGCACGCCGGACCCGAAATAGCCTTCGACGCCATGGGTGCCGGAAATGAGCAGCAGCGCCGTCTTCGCATCGCGTTCGCCGATGGTGGCGGTATCGAGGAACAGCGGTTTGCCGTCCGCGCCGTTCTCCGCCGGATGCAGGCGCGAGGTCACGCCCAGATCGTTCGCCTCGGCGGCGGCGATGAAGGCGTGGCGCGCTTCGCGGTAATCGTGCGGAAAATACTGTTCGATGGCAGGCATGAGCGGCCTATAGTCCAGCCGAAATTTCAGAGCCTGTCGAGATGAGCGCGTTCGGTCCGTTGCAGGCATGGCGCGAAACGCCGATCCCCGATCAGGCGCCGGTCCGCAATCGCCCGCCGGGCTGGCGCGCGAAAGTCCCGCTGGACCGCGCGGGCGCGGCCTTCGCCGAGTCGTTGGTGGACCTGCACGCCCACGGCATCGCGGGCGAGAATTTCTATCATGCCGCGCGCAATCCGCCTTACTGGCACCGGGTCGAAGGCTCCGTGCCCGATCTTCTGGCGCGCAAGACGGTTGCCGAAAAGCTGGCCAAGGCGAATGCCCGGCTGAAGCTGCAAGGGCTGGAGCTTTATGTGTTCGACGCCTGGCGGCCCCGCGCGGTGCAGGCCTATTTCCATGACATGTGGGTGCCGCGCGAATTGCAAAGGCGCGATCCGTCGCTCAACGGCGAAGCACTGATGCGCGAAGTCGGCCGCTACTGGTCCGCGCCGACCGCGAGTGACGATGCGCCTGCGCCGCATTCCACCGGCGGCGCCGTCGATCTCACGATCCGCTGGATCTGCGGCGAGCCTTTGTGGATGGGGTGCCTGTTCGACGATGCGTCCGAAATCTCCTATCGCGACCGCATGGAAACGCATGCCAACGAGCGAAGCTTCTCCGACACCGAAGCCCGCGCCAATCGCCGCCTGCTGCATTGGGTCATGCACGAGGAAGGCATCGTTGGTTATTCCGAAGAGTGGTGGCACTTCTCCTATGGCGATCAATATTGGGCCGGTGTGTCCGGCGCATCCGCCGCGCTTTACGGTAAGGCGAAAGATTGATTCACGCAGAGACGCAGAGCCGCAGAGCAAGTGGTGCTGAACGTGCCTCGTCCTCGGAAGCGAGGCTTAGACAGATTGGCGCGCAAAGCGCGCCGGGAAAAGAAAATGGGCGTCAGACACGAATGCCGATGACAGGCCCGTTCTCTCTGCGGCTCTGCGCCTCTGCGTGAGACCTACTTCAGGATCGGCCGGAACGCGCCGTCCCAGTCGTTGCCCGGCGGGTTCTTCTCGAACCAGGCGATGCGTTTCAGGTGCAGGTCATAAAGCTTCTGGCTCGCGCCGGAGAGCTTGCGGCACTGGTCGATCAGCTCGCGCGCCTTGGCCCATTGCTGGGTGCGCACCGATTCGAAGATATGGTCGTGGAATGTCGCCAGCGCGCGGAATTTCGGCGAGGCGCGCACGAGCGGATTGCCCAGCACCGCGAACAGCTTCACCGGCTCCTCGCGCGGGCCCGCCGCGATGAAATCCACTTCGAGGAAGGCGTAACCGCGCTCCGCCGCCTTGCGCGTGTCGTCGGTGACGACGATGGCGGGGCCATATTGCGCGGAGAGTTCGCGTGTGCGCTCCGCCAGCAAGGTGCAGTCGCCGGTGACGGAATAGGAGGTCTGGTCGTGCGCCGTGAACCCGCCGGTGATCGCGGGGCCGGTGGAAAGCCCGATGCCGATCTCGATGGAGGCAAACGCCGTGCCGTCGAGGCGGCGTTCCTGCGAGAGCTGCTCGTTCACGCTGGCAATCGCCACCGTCATCGCCTGTGCCGCGTCGCAGGCATGGATCGCGTGTTCGCCATCGTCCAGCGGCGCGTTCCAATACGCCATGAAGCTTTCGCCGGAGAGATGGCCGATGGTTCCGCCATGCTCCAGCGCCGCATCCACCAGCGGTGCCAGCGCGGCGTTGATCATGCGCGTGAAATCGGCGGGATCGTCCTTGAACGCTTCCGCCAGTTCCGCATAGCCGCGCAAGCCGCAGGAGAGGCACGTCACCACGCGCGTTTCGCCGTCCAGCTTGAGCAATTGCGGATCGCGCGAGATGCGGTCCAATGCCTGCGCGGGCAGAAATCCGGCGAAGGAGCGTTTCAGTTCGCCGCGCGTGTTCGCGATTCCGGCGATGCGCGCCGTGAAGCCGCTCAGCCAGCACAGCGCCAGCGCCAGCGACGGCGACGCGGTGTCGAGCAGCACATGGTTGTTCGTGAACAGCATCCAGCCGAAGCTTTGCGCGGCCGCGATCGCCGCCAGCGCCAGCGCGCCGCCCCACAGCATGCCCATGCGCGCCAGCAGAAGGATGAGCGCCGCACCCACCACCGCGAGGAAAACGAGCTGCGGCAGATAGCCCGCGCTTTCCGCCAGCGTCTGGCCGAGCAGGATGTTCTCCAGCGCCTCGGCATGGATGTCGCCGATGCTGCGCAAGCCCAGCGGCGTTTTGATCGTATCGCCGGGCGGGGCGATGATGACGATGGACTGTTTCAGGTCGGGCGGCGTCGCGCTGTTCATCACGTCGGATGCGTTGAGCGCGCGCCCCGGCGCGCCCTGCGCGAACCAGATCGCAAACGCGCCGTCGCGGCGCGTGGGAACGGAGAAGCCGCCGAACGTGACATTGGCGATGCGCGGCGCGGCATCCACGCCGGGGATCGTGCCTTGCGCGCCATGCACCGCCATCGGCGCCAGCGCGATGCGCAGCGTCTCCGCGTCGATGGACGGCACGGCCACGCCGTTCAGCCGATAGACGAGCGGCAGATTGCGGAACACCCCGTCGCGATCCGGCGCCAGGTTGAGCGCGCCCGTGCCAGCGCTGGATGTTTCCAGGAACGGCAGCGCACGCAGCGCGAACGGGTATTCGCGCGTGTCATGCAGCGGATCGCTCGCGCCATCGGCGGCGATCTTCGCCTTGGATGGCACGCTCACATCGCCGCTGTCGTCGTTCAGCACGAAGCCCGTGACCGCTTTGATGCCGGACAGCGATTCGCCGAAGCTCTCATCCGCCGACATCATCCTGTCGAGCGCATCGCGCAGGGGCGCGTTTTCCGGCGTGTCCGGCATTTGCGCGGCAATGCGGCGCGGCGATCCCGGATCGTGCGAATCCAGCGGAAAGACGAAAACGACGATGGCGGCGCCCGCGCGCTTCAGCGCTTCGGTGGCGCGCGTCAGCGTGTCGGATTCCCAGGGCCAGTGGCCGTATGTGTCGATCGCTTTCTGATCCAGCGTCAGCACACGCACATGGAAATGCCCGCGCGCGAAACTGTCTTCATAAGGGCGCGGCTTTTCGTGCTGGTAGAAGGCGTATTCGAGCCCCGACAGCCGCGTCGCCGCGCCGCCCAGATCGAGCGCGAACACCGTCGCCGCCAGCGCCAGAAGAACGAGCGGCACCGCCCAGATCGAGATGGAATTTGCCCCGCCGCGCATGAATCCCCATGGGGCCTGAGCCCCTGCCGACCCCGCCACCCTTCGTAACCATAACCCAAGGCGAAGAACACTTTGAAGGGGAAGGAAAATTTCTGGACGGGACCCATCGGGGCGCGGGCCGCAATGGCGTTACAAATGCGTGACGGTGGCGTCATTTTCCTTGCCGGACATGCGCGACAGGCGTAGCGTTTCGGCACCCAACAAAAACCAAGCGAGGAAACCCATGGAAAATATCACCAAGGACCCGGCCTATAACGCAGCCGATCCGAACGATTTCCCCGCGATGCTGGATGTGAACCGCTACGGCGCGCGCTCCACCGCCTTCGACAAGATTATCAGCGCGACCCACGATCATTTCTGGGACCCGCTCGACAAGAAATATATCGACTTCACCAAGCCTTTCGACATGACGAAGGAATATCTCGTCAATCCGGAATTGAATGGCGATCTCAAGACCGCCATCGGCGACAAGCTGGACGAAGGCCAGAAGATCAAGCTCGCCAACATGGACACATGGTGGTCGCTGTCGTCGATCCTGCATGGCGAGCAGGGCGCGCTCGCCTTGTCGGCTTCGCTCTGCCACATCCTGAAAGATCCGGGCGCGCAGGAATACGCCGCCAACCAGACGCGCGAGGAAGCGCGCCATGTCACCGCGTTCAGCGCCTATATCAAATCGCGCTGGGGCAAGCCGGTGCCGGTGGGCCCGGCGCTGGGTAACCTGCTCAACGAACTCGTCTCCTCGCCGCTCGTCTGGAAGAAGATCGTCGGCATGCAGATGCTGGTCGAGGGTCTCGCCATGGGCGCCTTCGCGACCTTCTTCAAGGAAGCACGCGATCCTCTGATGCGCCACCTGATGCAGCTTGTGATGACGGACGAAGCCTTCCATCACAAATTCGGAAAGATCTGGGCCGATCGCACCATCCCGCACCTGTCCAAGGGCGAGCATGAGCAGATCGAAGACTGGGCCGCGCAGGTGTTCCAGGTGCTGCTCTACAATCTCGGCTCACCAGATCAGAAGGCGTGGATCTATCAGGAAGTCGGTCTCGATCCGGTGTGGTGCCAGCAGGCTTTCATGGAAGCGATCACGGATGCGGCGATCCGCGAGGAGATGGCGGAAGCCACCAATATCTTCCGCGTGCTGGTGAAGACGTTGCTCAAGGCCGGCATCATCACCGACCGCACCAAGCCGATCTACGCCGCCTATCTCGACATGCAGGAGCTTTACTCGGAAGGCGACCGCATGGTCGGCGACGACATCGCCGAGGAAGGCATCAAATATCTGCTCGCCCTGAACGGCGGCACCAAGCTCGGCGCTTCGCTGCTCGCGGCGGAATAAATCTCGCTTACAGAACAGTTGAAAAGGGCGGCGGTCACGCCGCCCTTTTTGTTTTGAAGAACGCAAACACCGTCGCCGCGATACCGAGAACGAGGCAGAGCCAGCCGAACACATCGCCGATGCGATCGTAGAGCGTATTGCCGCCGCTCCCATCGAGCGGCAGATCGCCGATCAATGTCTGGAACGGCCCCGTCGTCTTGGTGCGCGCAACAATGCGGCCATAGCGGTCGTTGAGCGTCAGAAGGCCGTCGCGCGCATTGCGCGCCATCGGCACGCCATTCTCCACCGAGCGCATGAGGGAGACACGGCCATGGCTCCAATCATCGATGTGGAAATCCCAGGCGGGCACGGCAAGCAGCAAAGGATGCGTCGCCACCGCATCGCTGCGGATCATGGCGTGGAAATCCATGTCCTTGCAGATCTCCAGCCCGGTTCTGTTGGAAAGCGCCACGGGGTGTTTGCCCGGCGTGAAGAAGCGCGTCTCCAATCCCTGAATCAGGCGGCGCTTCTGATAGGTCACCGGCGTGTCGTCGCCGGGCGTGAAGGCCCAGGACACATTGCGCTGCGCGCCGTCGACGGCGGTGTTCAAACCCGCCACCAGCGTTGCATCCGCAACCGTCGCGGCCTTCGCGAGCCTTGCCTGCACCTCGCCGCGCCACGCCGGCCCGACCCATCCGATATCTTCCGGCAGCAGGATCAGCTTCACATTCTTGCCGCGCAGCTTCTCGATCTCGGCGGCATAGGCATCGAAAGCCTTGAGCGTTGCCGCCTTGTCATCCCGCTGGGTTTTGCCGACCGCGTCATCGCTTTCGATCAGTGCGACACGCAGCGTTCCGCTCTGCGGCGCCGACATGCGGATATAACCGAACGCCGCGTTCGCCGCGAAGAGCGCAACCGCGATGACGGCGGGCGCGGGCGATCTGCTGCGCAGGCTGGCCGCGATTCCCGCCGCGAACGCGCCCAGAAGAAATGTCACGCCGGCAAAACCGACGAGCGATGCCGTCTGGATGAAAATCGGTGCGGCGATTTCCGCCGCCGAAGGCGAGGATACGGTGCCACCGGCCGCGCTGAAGGACGACGCCAGATCGATGCCTGCCCATAACGCGGCGAAGGCAAACATCGCGGCAATGCCGCCAAAGCTTTGCTGCACGCGCTTGGCAGCGATCACCGGAACCGCGAAGACGATGGCCGGTCCCGTCACAATCAGGATCAAAACCGGCGGCGGCATCAGTTCGCCATAAGCGTAGATGAAACCGGAGCAGCCCAGCGCATAGGCGAAGAATGCGACGAGAAAACTCTGCCAGTATTTCGATGGACCGAAGGCGAACCACAACACCGGGATCGGCGCGAGCCAGCCAAGCCACCATTGGTCGCTGAGGCCGATGGAAAAATAAAAGCCAACCGCGCCGAGCAGCACACAGGCAATCGCAGTCATGGCGATTTCTCCTTGAGAAAAGATTCGATGGTGCGGCGCATGGCGCGGCGATAGAGCGCGCGAAATTCTTCTTCGCCGCCCGCTATTCGGCCCGCGCGGTGAAGCGAGACAAGGCCTTGCGCGAGGCCCGCAATGGTGACGAGGATTTCACCGGGCGAAATGTCTGCGAAGATTCCATCCGCTGTCGCCTGTGTGATCGCGTTCAGTTGCAGCGTGCCCGCCGGCGAATGTCCGGCGATGAAATCGTCGGGGTAGCGTCGCGCCTTGGTCGTGTGAATGAGAAACGCGGCCTCGAAACGTCGCGGTTCATCGAGCGCGAAATCCAGAAAGGCCTCGCCGATACGCGCCAGGAACAGAAGCGGCGCACCGGCGGGAATGGCCTCGGCGCGGCGAGACCATTCGCCCAGCGCGTCCAGCACCAGCGCATCGATCAGCGCCTGCTTGTTCTCATAGTGGCGATAGATCGCCATCGGCGTGATGCCGACCTCTTTGGCGATGTCGCGCATCGAAAGCCCCTCCGGGCCGTGCCGATCGAAGGCGGCCCGCGCGGCCGTCAGAATCTGGTCTTTCGTGTCCATGTATACAGTGTAGACATACCTAAGTTCCCTTTCAAGATGTGCCTCGCCCTTGCCTCTTCATATCCTTCGCATTATGAATGAACATTCATTCGCAAGCAGAAACAATGATCTCAGGACTGACCGGCAAAAAGATCGATGCGGCGGACGACAAGCGCGCCCGCCTACTCGCCGCCGCGCTCGATCTGTTCGAGACGCGCGGTTTCGATGGCGTGGCGGTGCCGGAGATCGCGGCGAAGGCGGGCGTCGCGGTCGGCACGGTCTATCGCTATTTCGAAACCAAGGAGGCGCTGGTCAACGCGCTCTACCGGCAGTGGAAGCAGGCCTATAACGACCTGGTTCTGGCGCCCGCGCCCAAAGGCATGAAGCCGCGCGAGCTCTTCTCCCGCTATTGGCATCGCATGACGCTGTTCGCGCGCACCAATCCACGCGCCATGCGTTTCATGGATCTGCATCATCACGGCGCTTACCTCGACGCGCAGAGCCGCGCGCTGTCGAAAACCTACGCGCAGGCGGCCGAGGAATTCGTCCGCGCGGCACGGGCCGAAGGCGCGATCCGCGATCTCGATCCCATCATGGTGGTGGCGCTGATGTGGGGAGCCGCCGCCGGTCTCACCAAATTCGCCGCCAGCGGCGCGCTGGAATTCGACGCGAAGCTGGCGGGCGACATGGAAGAGGCGCTGTGGCGCGCCATCGCAACCGAATAATCGTCCATCATTTTTGAACGGAGGAATTTGACATGGCACGCAAACGCAAGGGCGACGGACAGACGGCGCTCGTCACCGGCGCATCCTATGGCATTGGGCTGGATCTGGCGGAGTGTTTCGCGAAGGATGGCTACAATCTCATCCTCACCGCGCGCAGCGCCGAGGCGCTGAAGAAAGAGGCCGACAGACTCGCCGCGCAATACAAGATCGCGGCCACGCCGATCGCGCTTGACCTTGGCGCGCATGGCGGCGGCACGAAGCTGGCGCAGGAAATCGCCGCGAAGGGCCTCAACGTCGATGTGCTGGTGAACAATGCCGGTTACGGCATCGCCGGTGCGATGGATGGATCGAAGGCCGATGAGCAGCTCGGCATGGTCGATCTCAATGTCCGCGCGTTGCTGGAACTGACGCAGATCTATTGGCCCTCCATGTTGAAGAACAAACGCGGCGGCGTGTTGAACGTCGCTTCCACCGCCGCCTTCCAGCCCGGCCCCCTGATGGCGACCTATTATGCCAGCAAGGCGTTCGTGCTCTCGTTCTCCGAAGCCTTGTGGAAGGAGGCCGAAGGCACGGGCGTGCATGTGAGTTGCCTCTGCCCCGGCCCCACGACGAGCAAATTCCGCGAACGCGCCGGCACCGGCAAGACGCGGCTGTCCAACGCGGGCGCACCCATGCCGTCCATGGCTGTGGCCAAGCAGGGCTATCGCGGCTTTCAGAAGAACACCCGCGTCGTCATCACGGGTTTGCGCAACCGCCTCCTCGCCGGCGCGACAGCGTATCTTCCCCGTACCACATTGCTTGGGATCGTGAAGAACCTACAATCGCCGAAATGAGCGAAACGAGGATCGGCGATTTCATCACCGTGGCCCGCGCGGATGGCGTGGCGGTGGTGACGTTTGACCGCGGCGACGGGCGCAATGCGCTGTCGCGGCAGGCCATCCTCGAACTTACCGAAACGGCGCACAGCTTCCGCGACGATCTGGAAACGCAGGCCGTCATTCTCACATCCAGAGGCGCGTTCACCGCGGGCGCGGATCTGAAAGACCCCGCGATGGACCGGCGCAAGGCGAACGGCCTGCTCGAACGCCGCCACATGGTCCGCATCGGGCCGGACATGTGCGATGCGTGGGAGAAGATGGAGCAGGTCACCATCTGCGCTATCGAGAAATATTGCATCGGCGGCGGCGCGGCGTTGGCGGCGGCGTGCGACTTCCGCATCATGGCGCGCTCGGCGACGATGCGGCTGCCGGAGATTCCGCTGGGCATGAACATGAGCTGGCATTCGGTGCCGCGCCTCGTTTCGCTCATCGGCCCCGCGCGCGCCAAGCGATTCATCCTGTATGGCGAAGATGTCGGCGCCGAAGAAGCCGCGCTTTGGGGCCTGTGCGATGAAGTGGCCGAGGACGGTGACGCGCTGATCGTCGCCAACACATGGGCAAAGAAGACCGCGAAATTGCCGCCCAACGCCGTGCGCATGACCAAGCAATCGGTGAACGCCGCCGCCAATGCGCTGCACCACGCCACGACGTACATGGACCTCGATCAATATGCGCTCGCCACCACCAGCGAGGACTATCGCGAGGCGATCAAGGCCTTCCTCGAAAAACGCGAACCGAAATTCACCGGGAGATAGATGTGACAGGACGTGTAGACGGCAAGATCGCGCTCGTCACGGGCGGCGCGCAGGGTTTGGGCGAGGCGGCGGCGCGGATGCTGGCGAAGGAAGGCGCGCGCGTCGCCATCACCGATGTGAACATCGACGGCGCGAAGAAGATCGCCGAGTCGATCAATGGAACCCGCAAGGGCGCCGCCATCGCGATCCAGCATGATGTCACGCAGCCGGAGCAATGGGTTCATGCGCTCGCGCAAACGCACAAGGCGTTCGGCGGCCTGCATGTGCTGGTCAACAATGCCGGCATCAGCGCGGGCTCGGATGTGGAGGCCACCAGCTTCGAAGACTGGAAGCGCGTGCATGAAATCGATCTGGACAGCGTGTTCCTCGGCTGCAAATACGCCATCCCCATGATGGCGGAAACGGTGAAGGCCACCGGTCTGGGCGGCTCCATCGTCAACATCTCGTCCATCAGCGGCATCATCGCGGGCCACAACATGGCGGCCTACAATTCCGCCAAGGCGGCGGTGCGGCATCTGTCTAAATCGGTGGCGCTGCATTGCGCGCGCAAGGGTTATCGCATCCGCTCCAACTCGGTGCATCCGGTGTTCATCGCAACCCCCATCCTCGATCCCCTGGTTCAGCGCTTCGGCAGGGAAGAGGCGTATGCCAAGCTCGCGCGGCAGGTGCCGCTTGGCACCATCGGCGAGCCGGATGATATCGCTTATGCCGTTCTTTATCTGGCCAGCGACGAATCCAAATTCGTCACCGGCGCGGAATTGAAAGTGGATGGCGGCATCTCGGCGATGTGAAGCTTCCTGCCGGGCAGTTCTTGCCGCGCAAGCTGTGCAGCTTCTTCCGTATTTGTCGCAAGAGTGTCGCAGGTAAGGTTTCGTTCAACCTGTTTTTGACGCCTGCGCGCAAAACCGAAAACAACATGACAGCGGCATAATATTCGCTAGTTCCGCAATGCCGGAAGAATTCGGGCACGAACCGCAATCCGAATTCTTCCGGAGATCGTCATGATCGCGTCTGTCGCCGCCGGTGCCGCCAGCCAGTTGCTCTCCGCGCTGCTGTCGAAGCTTTCGTCCAGCTCGGCCACTTCTTCGGCTTCATCCAGCTCGACGCTCACGGCGACGACCAGCGCATTTGCGCAGGCGATCCCCGGCGAGAGCAATTCCGCGACCTCTGCGCCGCCGACGTCGCCCCTGAGCGGCGACGTCCTGATGGCATTGATGGCGCTGCAGGCCCAAAGCGGCGCTACCGCGGGCGACACGAGCGCATCTTCTTCTTCGCAAGGCAGCGCGACCGATCCGGTGCAGCAGCTTTTCTCGGCGATGGACAGCGATGGCGACGGCGAAGTCTCGCAGAGCGAGATGGAAGCCTATATCGAGAAGCAGGGCGGCACGCAGGCGCAGGCCGATTCGCTGTTCAGCGCTCTCGATCAGAGCAACGCCGCAAGCGGCGGGTCTTCCGGCATCAGCGAAAGCCAGATGGCGAGCGCGGTGTCACAGTCCCAGCAGGCGCATGGCGCCCATCACCACCACCATCACCACAAGAGCGGCGGCACGAACGATCAGGCGGACAATGTCGCCAACACCCTGCTGCAGGCGATGGATTCCAATGACGACGGGTCCGTCAGCGAAGACGAGTTCTCGAACTTCATCACGGCGAATGGCGGCACCGCGGCGGATGCGTCCAGCGATTTCGCGGCGCTCAACACCAGCGGCTCCAACGCGCTGACCTCGGCGGATTTCGCCAAGGCGTTCAACGCCTATCAGGCGCAGCAAAGCACGCAGTCGCAAGGCTCGATGATGGTGTCGCTGCTGGATCAGCTTTCCAGCGCCATGGGCAACGGCACATCCGTCACCGCCTAGTGCTTCTTCTGAATGGCGACCTGGGCGAGCAGAACGCGCGCACCCTTTTTGTGTAGCGCCTTGTCGGTCAGCCGTTGCAGCCGGTCTGCGATCATCGTCACATCGGGCTGCACGGTGGGGCGTACCGCCGCGGCGGTGAAGGCCATCAGGCTGCGCACATAGATATCGCGCAGCACCGGCAGGCCATGCTCGACTTCGGCGCGCAGGGCCGGGTTCGGAATGTCCAACCCGATCGCCACCAGCAGCAAGCCCTGCGGGCGGCCCGCATCCACGATGGTGGTGTACATCGGTTCCACCATGATGAAGCTCTCGGATTGCGTCTGCTTGTGTTCGGGCTTTTCGTCCTCCGCTTGCGCGGGCAGGATGGCGGCGGCCAGCATCAGAATGGCGAAGGCGAAGGATCGCATGGAGGTTCTCGCGCGTTCGCATCGGAAGGTGTGCCGCGAAGGTAAATTTGGCGTTTACGAAACGGATCTGCGGGAGACGGCGATGCGGAAAATTACGGGGATTTCTCTTTTGGTTCTGGGGCTTGCGTCTGCGGCCTGGGCGGCGGATCAGGGCGATTATCCGGGCAAGCATTTCTCTGTCTCGCCGAACGACCTTGCCAAGCCCTTCGCCACGCCCGCCACCGACAACCGTTCGCAGACTATTCCGCGCCCCGCCGATGCCGTTCCGGCCGCGCCCAAGGGCTTTCATGTTTCGGTCTATGCGTCGGGGCTTTCCAATCCGCGCTGGATGGCGGTGGCGCCGAACGGCGATGTGTTTCTGGCCGAGCCGCGCGCGAACAAGATCACCATCCTGCGCGGCACCGACAAGGCGACGACGGT
>JAFECN010000267.1 GCA_018242145.1 Pseudomonadota bacterium | reverse complement strand
TCGGATCCTTCGTTGTGAGCGGCGGATCCTTATCGAAGACGTTGTTGATGCCTCCGGTAATGTCCACATTGTCCCGGATGTTCCACGTCGCCGCGAGGTCGATGTAGTTCATCGCATCGAGCTTGTTGTCGACCGGAGTCGGTGTGCCGGCCAGAAGCGCCTGCGAGGAGTTCGAATCGAGCGTCACGCTGTTCACATGGCGCCAATTCACAGAGAGCGAAACGTCCCACGGGGTCGCCCATGTGACGCGCAGCTTATGCTTCCAACTCGGCACAACACCGCAGGTCTTGCCGTACAGGCCCGCGCAGTCATAGACGCCGAGGCCGGAAACAGGCTCGATCTTCGATGTCTGCGTCCAGTTTCCGATGAAGCCAAAGGAAAGCGAACCGGAATCCCGCATGCCCCAATCTCCCAGATCCACATTGTAGTGGCTCTCGAAGTCGATGCCCTTGGTGGCCAAGCTACCCGTATTGGTATTGTTCGCCTGGACATAACCGGACGTCGCCAGAACAGTCGTGTTGACCTTGATCGTGTGCGTACCAGCCGTACGGTGGATGTACGGGCAGAACGCTGCCTGGGACGCGGCGGTCGCCGACGGACCATAGCACTGCGCCAAGGTGACGTTCGGGTCGATGGCGCCCACGGCGCCGTCCACCTTGATGTCATAGTAGTCGACCGTTGCGGTGAAGCCGTCGAAGAAGGTCGGCGTGAAGACGAAGCCCACAGAGCGGGTGTCTGCCACTTCCGGCTTCAAAGAGCGGTTACCACCGCCGTACTGGATGCACTGGCTCGAAGGGCAGTTCAGCAAACCGCCTCCGACCGATGCCGCAGGAACCGCGGCAGCGCCCGGTGCGGACTCGCAGTGAGCTGCAACCGTCGCAGTCGGAGCACCCTTCGCGCTGCACGGGTCGATGCCGTCGAACAGGCCCAACGCCGCATCCTGGAAGAGTTCGACCACGTTCGGTGCACGCACCGCACGCTCGAAGCTTCCGCGGAACCGGATGTCGTCGATCGGCTGCCACTCAGCGCCATACTTGTAGGTGATGTTGGCGCCGGAGGTGTTGTACGACGAATAACGGAAGCCGCCGTTCAACGTCAGATCTTCCGCGAAGGGCATGCCCTGGATGACTGGCACGCGGACTTCGGTGAAGCCTTCCGTCACGTTGTACGAACCTTTGATCGGCGGGTTCGGCGAGCCACCGATGAAGAGGCCCTGCTGGTTCGCTAGGTCCGGCAGCAAGGTGAGATCTTCCTGGCGATATTCGCCGCCGAGTGAGAGCGCGACAGGCGACTTTGCCCATGGGGACTGAATTCCCCATGCGCCGAGGTCGCCGGTCACCGAACCGGACATAACCAGTTCCTGGGTCGAGCCTGTGGTGATCGACGGCGCTGCAATATAATTAAGCGCAGCCTGGGACGGGGCACCGAACCCGCCAAAGATGTCGAGGCCGACGCAACCGGCCGCTGCTTTATTGACGCAGTTGCCTGTGAGCGGATCGACTTGCAGAGCGTTAATCACGTTCGAAAGCAGCAACTGGCCGCCGTCGTGTTCGGTGAAGTTGGTGGAGCCAAGCTGCCCGTACACGTCGTAGGACCAGCCGCCACCCAGGTCGCCACGGGCGCCGATTTTGATACGATAGGCCTCGTGCCGGATGTTATAGGTACGCGGACCACCTTCCACGTTGCGGCGGGCGATAAGGTCCGCAGAGATACCGGGGGTGATGTTGCCTGCGCCATCGTAATAGGGATGGCCCAGGGCCGCGATGATGGCAGCGTTGGTGCCGAGTTTGGAACCCGGCGTCTGGCCGCAGAGGAGGAAGTTTTCCTGCTGGGAGAGATAGGGGTTGGTGCAGTTCACGTCATACGCGCCGCTGTCCGGACCCGTGCCCTGGAAGATACCCGACGGGCCAAGCTGCGCCGTCGAATCGTCGTCCATGAACAGGAAGTCGCTGTAGACCTCGAACGCTTTGTTGACCTGATAATGCCCCTCGAAACCGGCGCTGTACCGCGTATCGGGACGCAGCATCCACTGCTGCGGCGCGAAGTTGAAGTACTGGTTCGCAGCACCCGTGAACGGAACGAACTTGCCGCCGCCCTTGGTGCCATTACCGGTGTTAAAGTAGCCGATCGACGACTGCCCAAGATTGACGCCTGCGGCGTAGTTGTCTGCCGAGGTATGGAGGGCGAAGGTCGCAGAACCCGCGCATCCGCGATTCGTGTTTTTCGAGGTCGTGCGGAACTGGCACGAGGCGAAGTCGCGCGTGCCCTGCAGGACACCAGCCTGGTGCTGATATCCGGCGAACACCGTGATGTTGCCTTTGCCGTTCGGTGCATTCACGCCCATCAGCAGGGAGATATTCTGATCCGAACCGTCGAAGACGCTGCCTGTCGGCGCATGATAGGGCGTGCCCGTCAGCGGTTCGACGAAGCCTGCGCTTTCGATACGCGATTGAGCATACCCGTTGTCGTTGTTGTGCTGGTATGCGCCGACCCCGCCCGTGACTTCGACACCTTCGAAGTCGCTGCGCAGGATGAAGTTCACAACGCCGGCCACGGCGTCCGCGCCGTACACGGCAGAGGCGCCACCGGTCAGAACTTCAACATGGTCCACCAAGCCAGCCGGAATGACGTTGAGATCGGCCACCGGAACAACCGGGTCGCCCGGCATCAGGCGGCTGCCGTTCACCAGCACCAGCGTTCTGGCCGAGCCCAAACCGCGAAGGTTGACGGTCGAAATATAGGCTGTGGAGTTGTCCGTATTGCCGTTCAGATCGACCGACACCGACGGAAGGCTGTTGAGCAGGTCCACGACGTTGGTCGTGCCCGACAGCTTCATTTCTTCCTTGCCCACCGCGGTCACGGGCGAAATCGAATACAGGCCTTGCTGCGGAATGCGCGAACCGGTGACAACCACCGTTTCGACGGACGAGTCATCTTGCGCCATTGCCGGTGCGGCAACGGCCAAGGCTGCGACAGACGCTGCTCCGAGGAGCAGGGACGTGCGCAGGCTGGGTTTACGGATGTTGGCTTTATACACTTGGGAACCCCCTTGGTTCGGTCGTAACGACACTGCCATCAACGGACAGTTGCCGGATGGCAGCTATGGCCTCGCGCAAAGACTTTGCGCTGCAATGCCCGTTTGGTCGGGAAGTTACGGGGGTGGTCATGTTGGGTCAAAACGGAATCGTGAAAACGCGAAGATTCCCAAAGGCTATGTGGCTTTTGTGCATCTATTTTGTGACCGGTTCGTCCGGTTATTGCGACAATGGGCGGGTCCTGAGACATAAACCGCCGGAGCCCCATCCGGATGGGCGAGGCCAACGGGGTTAACGCCGCGGCATGAGTCGAAATCGCGGCTGTCGGCCGGTTCTGCGCAAGGGTGGTGATACGGAGAAATGTGATGCTTACAGGACTTGTTTCCCATATCGCCTGTTTGGGCCATGTCTCGCCGCCGGGGCATCCGGAAAGCCCTGAGCGGCTGCAGGCGGTGCTGGCGGCCCTGGGCGCGCCTGCCTTCCAGACGCTGGCACGCGCCGAAGCGCCGAAGGCCGAGCGGGCAGCATTGGTGGCGGCGCACGATCCGGCGCATGTCGATGCGGTGCTCGGCATCCTGAACACAACGGCGCAGTCGCGCGGCTATGCGCGGATCGATGCGGACACGATCATGTCGGCCGGTTCCGCGGAAGCCGCGTTGCGCGCGGCGGGTGCCGTCGTGCATGCCGTCGATCGCGTTGCCGATGGCGAATGGACGAATGCGTTTTGCGCCGTGCGTCCGCCGGGCCATCACGCGCCGCCGGACCGCGCGATGGGATTCTGTCTTTTCAACAACGTCGCCGTCGGTGCGTTTCATGCCCATAAAACAAGGCTTTTCGAGCGCATCGCCGTGGTCGATTTCGATGTGCATCACGGCAATGGGACGGAAGATATTTTCTGGAACCATCCGAACTTCTTTTATGCGTCCACGCATCAATCGCCGCTTTATCCCGGCACCGGCGCGGCGAACGAGCGCGGCGTCGCGCAGAATATTTTGAACGTGCCGCTCGCGCCGTTTTCGGGAAGCGATGCGTTTCGCGCGGCACTGTCGAACGCGATCTTGCCCGCGCTGGAATCCTTCGCGCCGGATTTCATTTTCATCTCGGCGGGCTTCGACGCGCACAAGGCCGATCCGCTCGCGGAACTCCAACTCGACGAAAGTGATTTCGGCTGGGCCACGGCGCGCATCTGCGACGTGGCGCACAGGGCTTGCGGCGGCCGCGTTGTTTCGACCCTGGAAGGCGGCTATGACCTCGACGCGCTGGGGCGGTCGGCCGCTGCCCATGTAAGCGCGCTGATGGAGGCGTAAATGGCAACAAAATCAAAGACTAACGACACGCCTGTCGATCAGCTCAGCTTCGAATCCGCGCTCAAGGAGCTGGAGGATATTGTCGGCCGGCTGGAGCAGGGCGAGGTCGATCTGGAAGACTCCATCGCGCTCTACGAGCGCGGTCAGGCGCTGAAGGCCCATTGCGAGACGAAGCTCAAGGCGGCGGAGGGCCGTCTGGAGAAGATCGTGCAGGGGGCGAAGGGTCCTGAAGGCGTCGAGCCTGTCGATCTTGGCTGACGCTCCGCCATGAATTCACCCCACACGCTCTTTGAGCATGCGCTCGCCGATGCTGCCCGTCTCGCGGAGGAGAGTCTCGACGCGCTGCTCCCGAAGGTTACAGGGCCGGAAGCGCCGGTGCTGGAAGCGATGCGCTATGCGGCGCTGGGCGGCGGCAAGCGGCTGCGGGCTTTCCTCGTCATCCAGTCCGGTTCGCTGTTCGGCGTGGATCGCCGGTCGCTCGGCCGGGTCGCGGCGGCGGTGGAATGCGTCCATGCCTATTCGCTGGTGCATGACGATCTGCCCGCGATGGACGATGACGATCTGCGGCGCGGCAAGCCCACGGTCCACAAGGCTTTCGACGAAGCCACCGCAATCCTCGCGGGCGATGCGCTTCTCACCCATGCCTTCGCGCTGATCGGCTCGCCGGAAGCGCATGGCGATCCCTTCGTGCGCTGCGAACTCGTAACCCGCCTCGCGCAGGCGTCCGGTCATGCCGGCATGGTGGGCGGGCAGATGATGGACATGGCCTTCGAAGGCAAGGCGCCGTCGTTGGCGGAGATCACGCGCATGCAGCGCATGAAGACGGCGGCTCTGCTCAATTTCTCCTGCGAAGCCGGTGCGATCCTTGGCAAAGCTTCCCAGCCGATGCGCAATGCGTTGCAGGCTTACGGTCAGGAACTCGGCCTTGCGTTCCAGATCGCCGACGATTTGCTCGATGCGGAGGGCGATGCAGGCGAAACCGGCAAGGCGGTAGGCAAGGACGCGGAACGGGGCAAGACGACGGTCGTTTCGGTTCTGGGTGCGGAACGCGCGCGGATGCAGGCGAAAGCCCTGGCGGAGCAAGCGGTTCGTCACCTTGATTTGTTCGACCGGAAGGCCGATTTTCTGCGGGCGGCAGCCGGGTTTGTCATCGAAAGGCGCGCATAGGCGCGATTGGATTTCCGTATGGGTCTGCCCACCAAATATTCGCTTCTCGACCGCATCCGATATCCGTCCGATCTGCGCCAGCTTCCGCGCGAGGATTTGCGCAAGCTTGCCGATGAGCTGCGGCAGGAAACCATCGACGTCGTTTCGGTGACGGGCGGCCATCTCGGCGCTGGGCTGGGCGTCGTCGAACTCACCGTCGCGCTGCATTATGTTTTCGATACGCCTTATGACCGCCTGATCTGGGATGTCGGTCATCAAGCTTATCCGCACAAGATTCTCACCGGCCGCCGCGACCGCATGCGCACGCTGCGCCAGGGCGGCGGCCTTTCCGGTTTCACCAAGCGCGCCGAGAGCGAATACGATCCGTTCGGCGCCGCGCATTCCTCAACCTCCATCTCCGCCGGTCTCGGCATGGCGGTGGCGCGCGATCTGAAAGGCGAAAAGCGCAACGTCATCGCCGTGATCGGCGACGGTGCGATGAGCGCGGGCATGGCCTATGAGGCGATGAACAATGCCGGCGCGCGGCATGAGCGCCTCATCGTCATCCTCAACGATACCGACATGTCCATCGCGCCGCCGGCGGGGGCGATGAGCGCCTATCTGGCGCGGTTGATCTCCAGCCGCCCCTATCGCGGCTTCCGCAGCCTGGGCAAACGCATCGCGAAATATTTCCCGCGCTTCATGGCGGAGCGCACGCGCCGCGCGGAACATTATGCGCGCGGCATGGCGGTGGGCGGCACGCTGTTCGACGAGATGGGTTTCTATTATGTCGGCCCCATCGACGGCCACAATCTCGAACATCTCGTTCCGGTGCTGGAGAATGTGCGCGACGCGCAGAACGGGCCGATCCTCGTCCATGTCGTGACGCAGAAGGGCAAGGGCTATGCGCCCGCCGAAGCCAGCGCCGACAAATATCATGGGGTGGTGAAGTTCAACGTTCTCACCGGCGAGCAGAACAAATCCACCGCCAAGGCGCCGGGCTATACGAAGGTGTTCGCCGAAGCGCTGATCGCCGAAGCGGAGAAGGACAAGCGCATCGTTGCCGTGACCGCGGCGATGCCGAGCGGCACCGGCCTCGATCTTTTTGCCAGGAAATTTCCTGACCGCTGCTTCGATGTCGGGATCGCCGAGCAGCATGGCGTGACTTTCGCAGCCGGTCTTGCCGCGGAAGGCATGAAGCCGTTCTGCGCGATCTATTCGACCTTCCTGCAACGCGCTTACGACCAGGTGGTGCATGATGTCGCGATCCAGTCGCTGCCGGTGCGCTTTGCGCTGGACCGCGCGGGCCTTGTCGGCGCCGACGGCCCGACGCATGCGGGCTCGTTCGACATCACCTATCTCGCCACGCTGCCGAACTTCGTCGTCATGGCGGCGGCCGATGAAGTGGAACTGATGAACATGGTCGCGACTGCCGCGGCCATCGACGACCGCCCGAGCGCATTCCGCTATCCGCGCGGCGAGGGTTGGGGGCTGGAGCGGCCCAAGGCCGGAAGCATTCTGCAGATCGGCAAGGGCCGCGTGGTGCGCGAAGGCTCGTCCATCGCCATCCTCAGTCTCGGCACGCGGTTGCAGGAATGCCTGGTCGCCGCCGACAAATTGTCCGGCTACGGATTATCGGCCACCGTCGCCGATGCGCGCTTCGCCAAGCCGCTGGACGAAGATCTCGTTCGCCGCCTCGCGCGCGAGCACGAAGTCCTCATCACCATCGAGGAAGGCGCGGTCGGCGGTTTCGCCGCGCATGTCATGCAGTTCCTTGCGGCCGAAGGCGCGTTCGACAAGGGCCTGAAGATCCGCCCCATGACGCTGCCGGATCGCTTCATCGATCAGGACACGCCGGAGAAGATGTATGCCGCCGCGCATCTCGACGCGCGCGCCATCCTCGCCACGGCGCTGAATGCGCTCGGCCGCGAGAAGGAAGCGCTCGCGGCGGGCGAGAGCGCCTGATCGGCGGCGCAGATGCCGTCTTCCTCCGCGCGCGCCGATGTGTTTCTGGTTGAGCATGGCTACGCCCGGACGCGCACCGAGGCGCAGGAAGCCATCGCAGCCGGAAAAGTCATCTCCAACGGCCGCCGCGTCACCAAGGCCTCGCAGTTTCTGAACGAAACCTGCCGCATCAAATATGAACGCGCGCATGGTTACGTTTCGCGCGGCGCGATGAAGCTGGCGCACGCGCTGAACCATTTTCAGGTTTCGCCCCACAACCGCGTCTGCCTCGATGTGGGCGCTTCCACAGGCGGCTTCACGGAACTGCTTTTGCTTCGCGGTGCGGCGAAAGTTTATGCCGTGGATGTCGGACATGGTCAGCTCGATCCCAAGCTGGCGAAGGATATTCGCGTGATCTCGCGCGAAAAGACGAATGCGCGCGATCTTTCGCCGAAAATCATTCCCGAGAAACCGCAGGCCGTCGTTGCCGATGTCAGTTTCATTTCGCTCAAGCTGGCTTTGCCCAAGGCGCTTGAACTGGCGGAGCCGGGAGCGTGGCTCGTCGCGCTGGTGAAGCCGCAATTCGAGGTCGGCAAGGCGAATGTGGGCAAGGGCGGCATCGTGAAGGATGAGGCGGCGCAGGATGCCGCGCTCGCGGAAATAAGCCGCTGGCTGGCGGAAGAGCAGGGCTGGAACGTTCTGGGCGCGATGGAAAGCCCGCTCAAGGGCGGCGACGGCAATCGCGAATTCCTCCTCGCGGCGGTCAAGCCATGAATGTCTGCCGTCACTTCGGCGTATGCGGCGGCTGCGCCTTTCAGGACATGCCGGATGATGCCTATCGCGCCCTGAAGCGCAGCTTCGTGGTGGACGCCTTGGCGCAGCACGGCCTTGAAAGCACCGAGGTCGATAGCGTCGTCGCCGTGAAGCCCGCCACGCGCCGCCGCGCCGTGTTCAAGGTCGCCAAGCGGAACGGCGCGGTACTGGCAGGTTTTCATGCCGCGCAAAGTCACGCCATCGTGGACATGCACGAATGCCTCGTCCTCACGCCGCGCCTCTTCGCGCTGGTCGGGCAGTTGCGCGAACTGTTCGCCGTTCTGCTGAACGATGGCGAAGACGTTGAAGCCCATGTGACGGACACCGAAACCGGGCCGGATATCGCGCTGCGCTGGTCGCGCAGACTCACCCCCGCCATCTCGGCGGACCTCGCGCGCTGGGCGCAGAAGCACAAGATCGCCCGCGTCACCCTGAATGGAAACATCGCCACCGAATTCGCGGCGCCGGTCGTGACGTTCGGAAAGGCCCGTGTGACGCTCCCGCCGGAATCCTTTCTGCAACCCACGCAAGAGGGCGAGGCGGTGTTGCGCGATCATGTTTGCGCCGTCGTGAAGAATGCGAAGCAGGTCGCCGATCTTTTCGCCGGTTGCGGCACCTTCACGTTCCCGCTGGCGGAGAAAGCACGCATTCATGCCGTGGAGCTGGACAAGCCCGCGCTCGCCACCATGGCCGCCGCCGCGCGCGCCACGCAGGGGCTGAAGCCCATTGCCACCGAGGCGCGCGCCACGCAGGGGCTGAAGCCCATTGCCACCGAGGCGCGCGACCTCTTCAAGCTGCCGCTCTCGGGCGAGGAGCTGAAGCCCTATGACGCGGTGGTGCTCGATCCGCCGCGCGCGGGCGCCCAGGCGCAGGCGAAGGCGCTGGCCGCATCGAAGGTCCGCCGCGTCGCCTATGTGTCCTGCAACGCGGAGACCTTCGCCCGCGATGCGCGCCTTCTGGTGGACGGCGGCTACAAGCTGGGCGCGGTGACGCCGGTGGACCAGTTCCTGTGGTCGTCGCATATTGAACTCGTGGCCGGCTTCGCGAGATGATGCGGCCGGGGGCTGTTATGCGATTTGCCGTTGTTCTGTTTGCGTGGGCGCTGGCATGGGGTTCGCCGGCCACGGCTGCGGATTTCTCGAACTGGGCGGCCATCGTCGTCGCGGGCGATCATCATGCCCATGACGGCAGCGACAGCGAAGTGTTCGACAATGGCCGTCACGATGTCGGCCTCGTGCTCGCGCGGATCGGTTTCAAGCCGGGCAATATCCTGGAATTCTCCACCCGGCCGGACGCATACACCTCGCCCAAACCGCTGAATTCCGATCCGGTCTCCATTGCCGATGGCGTGTGGGACCTGTCCAACCGCGCGACGGGCGGCTGCTTCTTCTATCTCACATCGCACGGTTCGCCCGACGGCATCGTCATCGGCAACGACATCCTGAGCCCGCGCGAATTCTCGATGATGGTGCGCAATTCCTGCGGGGATAAGCCCACGGCGATTGTCGTGTCGGCGTGTTTTTCCGGCGTGTTCATTCCCGCGCTCGCGGGGCCGAACCGTTTCGTGTTCACCGCCGCGCGGGCGGATCGCACCTCGTTCGGCTGCGGGCAGGCGAACCGCTACACCTTCTTCGATCAGTGCTTCCTCT
The DNA here is from genome assembly GCA_018242145.1 of Pseudomonadota bacterium. Lineage (GTDB taxonomy): Bacteria > Pseudomonadota > Alphaproteobacteria > Micropepsales > Micropepsaceae > Rhizomicrobium. The sequence continues at coordinate 4,319 of JAFECN010000267.1, read as the reverse complement.
CCTCTATCGCCGTCACGCACGACTTCCGCGATCTGGCGATCGAGACCCGCCGCTGCGTCGCCGCGCGGGAGAAAACGGAGGGCATGTCGCCGCCCTCCGATCCGCAGGCCGCGCTCGGCGACGATCTTCCCAGCTTTCCAACCTGGTGAGGCGGCGCGATGGGCGGTTGGTTTCGATCCTGGATACGCAGCAACGCGACAGAGAATGAAGCGCCCCCTGCCATGCCGGACCCGGCGCCACAAGATGCGTGGTCGCAGACCGGCAGAACGCTTCGCCTCGTCGCCATTATCGTTACAGCGGTGGTGCTGCTCGGCGGTGCCGCCGACTGGTATGTCACTTCGCACCGCACATATGATTGGGCTGTCGTGGTCGTCGCGGGCGACTGGCACGCGCACAATGGCGGCCCCACCCAGGGCTTCGACAATGCGCGGCGCGACATCTCCGCCGATCTGCGCAAGATTGGCTTCAACGACACTTATATGATGCAGTTCACCACGCGCCCCGATCTGCCGGACAAGACGCACCCGCTTCCCGCAACCGCGCGCGGCATCGCAGACGAGTTGAGCCTGCTCACCAGCGAAACCCATGAAGGCTGCATCGTCTATTTCAGTTCGCATGGCGCGCCGCAGGGCGTGGTGCTGGGAAATTCTCTTCTCTCGCCCTACGCGCTGGAGAACATGCTGGACGATACCTGCGGCAATCGCCCGACGGTGGTGGTCGTCTCGGCCTGTTTCTCCGGCGTCTTCGTTCCCGTGCTGGAAGGCGACAATCGGATGATCATGACAGCGGCGCGGCCGGACCGCACGTCCTTCGGCTGCGGGCAGGACAATCGCTATCCCTATTATGACGACTGTGTGGTTCACACGATCCCGAAGGTTCATTCCTTCCCGGAACTGGCGGACAAGGTGAAGGATTGCGTTTCGCGGAAGGAAGCCGAAACCGGCGCATCGCCGCCTTCGGACCCGCAAGTCTTCATCGGCAGCCGCGTGGCGGACAATCTCCCCACTTGGTAGCGGCGCGGGCAGGGCGCATAATGCCCCCATGCCCGCATCGCGCACCCAGCAACTCGCTTTCGCCGGATTGCAGACGGCGCGCGTCGCATTCTATGGCGTACACTATCTCGCCGCGCGATTGGCCGCGCGCGACAGTTTCGGTGCGCTGAGCAAGACGGAGCATCCGGTTCCGTCGCTGGCCGCGATGGCGCGCGCGATGGCCGATCTGTTCGCACAGGACTGGCGCAATGTGGAGGCGGGGCTTTATCCGGTCCCGCTCAATATTCTGAAAGAAGCGCGCCGCGCGATGGCGAGCATCGACTATCTGCGCGACATCCCCAAGGTGGTGAAGCGTCAGCAAAGCCGCGGCCACAGCGAGGCGCGCGCGAAGGCGGACGCGAAGAAACTTCCGCGCTACTTCCAGCAGAATTTCCACTATCAGACCGACGGCTATCTCAGTGAGGATTCCGCCAGAATCTACGACTTCCAGGTGGAGGCGCTGTTCGCCGGTACCGCGGAGGCGATGCGCCGCCGCGCCTATGTCCCGGTCGCGAAATATCTGGAACGCCGCGATCCCGCAAAGACGGTGCTGCTCGACATCGGCGCCGGCACGGGCCGTTTCCTGTCCTTCGTGAAATCGGTTCAGCCGGAATTGCAGGCGACGGCCCTCGATCTCTCCGCGCCTTATCTTGCTCGCGCCAAACGGGCGCTCCGCCATGCCAAAGGCGTGACGTTCGCGGAGGCTGCCGCCGAGGCCATGCCGCTGAAGGACGCAAGCGTGGATATCGCCGTCAGCATCTATCTGTTCCACGAATTGCCGCCGAAAGTTCGCGCCGCCGCCGCCAAAGACATCGCGCGCGTGCTGAAGCCGGGCGGCATCTTCATTCTTGCCGATACGATCCAGTATGGCGATGCGCCCCCGTTCGACGGGCTGATCGACGTGTTCCCGGAACTGCTGCACGAGCCTTATTACAAGACCTATGCGCGAACCGATCTGAAAAAGCTGTTCGGCGGCCTGAAGCATGCGAGCGACGACATCGCTTATCTGACGAAGATCAGCGTGTTCGAGAAACCGAAGCCAAAGCGCCGCTCTTAGTCACCTCCCCCTTGCGGGGAGGTGGTTATCCCACTTGCCCGCGATGCAGCAGGGCGTGATTCGCCAGCACGCACGCCATCATCGCTTCGCCCACGGGCACGGCGCGAATGCCGACGCAGGGATCGTGACGGCCCTTGGTGAAGATCTCCGTCTCGTTGCCGTTGACGTCGATCGTTTTGCGCGGCTTCAGGATGGAAGAGGTCGGTTTCACCGCGAAGCGCGCGACGATGGGCTGCCCCGTGGAGATGCCGCCCAGAATCCCGCCCGCGTGGTTCGACAGAAATTTCGGCTGGCCCTTTTTGCCTTTGCGCATCTCGTCGGCGTTCTCTTCGCCGGACAGAAGCGCCGCCGCCATGCCGTCGCCGATCTCCACGCCCTTCACCGCATTGATGCTCATCATCGCGGAGGCGATGTCCTGATCGAGCTTGGCGTAAATCGGTGCCCCCAACCCGGCGGGAATGCCTTCGGCCACCACTTCGATGATCGCGCCGATGGAAGAACCTTTCTTGCGGATGCCGTCCAGATATTCGGTCCATACCGGAACCGTCTTCGCATCGGGGCAGAAGAAATCGTTCTTGCCGACCTGATCCCACGCCCAGTTCTTGCGTTCGATCTTGTGCGCGCCGATCTGCACCAGCGCGCCGCGCACGCTTACGCTCTTGTAGAGCGATGCCAGAACCTTCCGCGCGATCGCGCCCGCCGCCACGCGCGATGCCGTTTCGCGCGCGCTCTGCCGCCCGCCGCCGCGATAGTCGCGCACGCCATACTTCGCCCAATAGGTGTAGTCGGCATGGCCGGGCCGGAATTTGTCGCGGATATCGGCATAGTCCTTCGAGCGCTGATCCACGTTCTCGATCAGCAAGGCAATCGGCGTGCCGGTGGTCACCTGCTTTTTCATCCGCTCGTCCTGAAAGACGCCGGAGAGGATGCGGACGGTATCGGGCTCGCGCCGCTGTGTGGTGAATTTCGACTGGCCGGGGCGACGCCGGTCCAGATCGGCCTGAATGTCGGCTTCCGTCAGCGCAATGCCCGGCGGGCAGCCATCGACAACACAGCCCAACGCCGGTCCATGGCTTTCGCCGAACGTCGTGACGCGAAACAGGTGGCCGAAGGTGTTGAAGGACATTTCACTCGCCGAACCAGGCTTCCGTACCCTGCGACAACCGCATGATTCCGGCGTGCGGAGCGTTGTAGCGCAGGATGTCTTCGGGCGACAGGCCCAGATAATGCCCGCGCACCATGCGCGCGGTGCCGCCATGCGTGACGATCACGGCATCGGACGAAAGCGAGCGGAGGAAGCGGCCCACGCGGTCATGCACGTCCGCCCAGCTTTCGCCGTCGGGCCGCCGGTCATCCCAGCCTTGCGCCGACAGCCGCTTGTGGCCGCCCGCGTCAAGCTCCGCGATCGTCATCCATGTGTGATCGCCGAAGTCGATCTCCATCAGGCGGCGATCGGCGATGTAATCCGTGGCGGAAAGGCCGGCGCCTTCGCGCACCAGCTCCATCGTGCTTGCTGCGCGGTGCTGCGGGCTGGCGAAAAATCCGAACGCGGAAAGATCGCCCGCGGCTTGCGCCAGCAAAACGCCATTGGCGCGCGCCTGCGCCCGGCCGGTTGCCGTGAGGGGAGAATCGTTTTGTCCCGCCACGCGCCCGGCGACGTTATGCTCGCACTCGCCGTGGCGGATGACATAGAGCGTTCGGTGCCGGAAATCGCTCATGGCTGCACACACGCGAAACGGTCCAGATCGCTGCCCCGCACGCGATAAAGAGCGCCCTGCTTTTCGTCGAGTGCGGACATGCCCTTCCAGTCCAATCCCTGAAACAGCCCGCGCAGGATGCGCGTGGCTGCGCCGTGGCTGACGGCAAAGGTGTCGGTCTTCAAATCCGCGATCCAGCTTTCGAGACGCGCCACGACGTCGGCATAGTTCTCGCCGCCGGGCACGCGGACGTTCCACTTGTCGTGCATGCGCTTCTCGTAATCGAGTTCGGGACGCGCTTTGACTTCCGCATCTGTCAACCCGTCCCAGCGTCCGAGATTGATTTCCTTGATGCGGTCGTCCGTCGTATAGCCGTCGCGCGGCAACCCATCGGTTTCGCGGATGATCTCCATGGTCGTACGTGCGCGTGGGAGCGGACTGCACACATAAGCGAGCGCGGAGAGGTCGGGGGCTTTGGCTTTCAGCTCGGCTGCAATGGCGCGGGCTTGTTCGCGGCCCTTGGCCGTCAGCGGC
>JAFECN010000266.1 GCA_018242145.1 Pseudomonadota bacterium | reverse complement strand
TGCCGCGCTGCTGCCGAACGTGGAGGAATTGCTGAACGATCCTTCGCCCCTCGTGCGGGCCATGGCCGTGTGGGCGTTGAGCCGCCTCGCGCCGGAGCGCGCCAAGGCGATGGCTTTAACGAACGTCCAAAGAGAGACGGATTCCAGCGTGCGCGAGGAATGGAATAGGGCGTGAATTTCAAAAAAATACTCAATTCGTCATTGCCCGGCTTGTCCGGGCAACCCATTTTCCTTTTTCCGGAAAGAGAAATTGGGTCGCCCGCATAAAGCGGGCGATGACAAAAGTATGGGTGGTTCAAAGATAAGCGGTCTAAGGTTTCGCCGAAGCCGGTTTTGCCGGTGGAGGCTGATGGAGAAGATTTAAGCGGTCCCGCGCGGTGGAGGCCGCGCCGCTGTTCGGGGCCTTGGCGATGACCGATTGCCAATCGGCTTTCGCACCGGCCTGATCGCCGGCCTCCATCTTGAAGTCGCCGCGCATCTCCAACGCTTCGGCATTGGAAGGCGCAAGCTTCAGCGCCTGATCGATATCGGCGCGCGCTTCGGCCTTCTTGCCCTGCGCATGCCGCGCGCTGGCGCGCAGCACATAGATATCCGCGCGGTTGGGCGCGATCTTCAGCGCTTCGCTGAGATCGTTGCTCGCCGACAACCAGTCTTTCTTCAGCGCATAGGCGCGCGCGCGATCCACATAAAGGTCGGGATCGCGGCCGCCGAATCCGATGGCCGCCGTGAACGACGATTGGGCGTTGTTGGCGTTGCGGCCCAGCAGCCAGGCATTGCCCGCCTGGTCGTAAAGGTCGGCGCGCTCGGCCGACGATGCGCCGTTGCGCGCCAGCGAGTCGAGCTTGGTGGCGGCGTCGCTGTAGCGATGCAGCGCGACAAGCGCCACCGCTTCGCAATGGATCGCCGAACCGCCGCCGCCGTTTTTCTCCCAATCCGTGGCGGCGTTCAGCGCGTTCTGCGGCGCGCTGCGGGTGAGCAGCAGGCAGTTGTCATAGCGGTCCCGCCCGCCGATGCCGGGGTCGTCCAGCAAGGAGGCCTGCGCACAGGCAGGCCCGGCTGCCAGGAGCGCGGCGATAAGAAGAAGAGCGTAGCGCATGGCGATAGAAAAGCGGCCCTCGCGGGCGAAAGCAAGCAACTCCGTCTAACGTGCAGGACAGGCTTCCCGCGAGGCCGCAAATCGGCAATGGTGCCCGCGCCTCCGCCCCACCATGAGCCGCTTCGTGCCGTCATCCGATCCGTCTGCAAAGCCTGTCATCCTGCAAGTCATTCCATCCCTGGACACCGGCGGCGCGGAACGCACGACGCTCGACGTGGCCGCGGCCCTGGTGCGGGAAGGCTTCACGGCTCTGGTCGCCTCGCGCGGCGGGCGGCTGGAAAAGGAATTGGCCGATTCCGGCGCGGAGCTGGTGCGCCTGAATGCCGCCTCGAAATCGCCGCGCGTCATGCTGTCCAACGTGCTGGTGCTGCGCGATCTGATCCGCAAGCGGAATGTGAGTCTCGTCCACGCCCGCTCGCGCGCGCCCGCCTGGAGCGCGCTCAGCGCGGCGAGCATGGCGGATGTGCCGTTCGTCACGACCTATCACGGCATCTACAACGCCGGAAATCCGCTGAAGCGTTTTTACAATTCGGTGATGATCCGCGCCGATGCGGTGATCGCCAACTCGCAATGGACGGCCGATCATATCGCGCGCGAATATCGCAGGAAGCCGAAGCGGCTTGTCGTCATTCCGCGCGGCGTCGATCTGGTGACGTTCGACCCCGCCGCGATCCCGCCGGACAATGTCGCGGCCCTGCGCGCGAAATGGGGCGTAACCGAAAACGATTTCGTGGCGCTGCTTCCGGGCCGCCTCACGCGCTGGAAAGGGCAGGGCGTCCTCATTGAGGCGATGGCGTTGCTCAAGGAAAAAGGAACGCTCGGCAACGCCCGCGCGATCTTCGCGGGCGATTCACAAGGCCGCGACGACTATGAAAAAGAACTGCGCGCGAAGATCGAGCAGACGGGGCTTTCGGAGCACGCTTTGATTGTCGGTCATGTGAGCGACATGGCGACGGCCTATGCGGCGTCCGATGTCGTCATCTCGGCCTCCACCGATCCCGAAGCGTTCGGGCGCGTGGCGGCGGAAGGTTCCGCCATGGCCAAGCCGGTGATCGCATCCGATCACGGCGGCGCGCGCGAGACGGTGCTCACCAATGTGTCCGGGTTCCTCGTGCCGCCCGGCGATGCGCGGGCGCTTGCCGCCGCTTTGGAGAAAGTGATCGTCACGCCGCCGCATGGACGCGTGAACATGGGCATGGCGGGGCGGGCGCATATCATCCGCAACTATTCGCGCGAGCGCATGTGCAGCGAAACCATCGCGCTCTATCGCTCGCTGATTCCCGCCTGAAGCGGGTGGACCGGCGGCGTTCATCTGCTAGGCTCGCCCTATCGGTTGGAGGGACCTCATGACGTTTGCACGCGCGCGCGCCGCCTTGTTTGCCATTCTTTCGTTGTTCGTTTTGACGATGGCGGCAGATGCGCAGGCCCAGCCCGCGGCGGCGCCGACGACGCAGATCAACGTCGCGCTCTTGCCGCCGCCCGCGCAAGCCGCGCCCGCGTTCGACGTCCAGAAGGCGACGAATGCGTATCTTGCCGAAGTCAAAGGCGCGGCGCGCGCGAAATCCGACGCCTATTTCGAAGGCGGTTACTGG
>JAFECN010000265.1 GCA_018242145.1 Pseudomonadota bacterium | reverse complement strand
TGGAAGCTGATGGCGCGCTTTAGGGCGTGGTGGGCCTCACCCTTGTTGAGGCCGATCTGAGCCTGGCGCTGGAGGCCGGCATCAAGAATCCAGTCGATCATGAACAGGGTTCGCTCGATGCGGCCCACCTCTCGCAATGCGAGGGCCAGCTCATTCTGGCGCGGGTAAGAGGCGAGCTTGCGAAGAATCTGGCTGGGGGCGACGATCCCCGCTGCGATCGTCGCCATGATGCGCAGGATGTCGGGCTGGGCTGCCCGCGATGACTGGTCCGGTTGCATAGTTAGTTGAAGATCGCCTCCGATGCCAGCCTGGGCGGGAGGCGGAGCGCAGCGGAGCCGAGCGGCCAGGCTGGCATCTTGATCGTTTCCGGAGCCGGTGGGCGGTACCCAAGGCTGCTATGAGGCCGGACGCGATTGTACAACGCGGCGTCGCAACGCCCACGGGACCGAAGTTCGAGAAGTTCTCTATCGCTGGCATCCCTGGGCTGGGTGCCGTGTTCACGTTTATGAGAAGGTCGAGCGGTCAGGTCAGGATAGACTCCGCTGCAGCAAGACGGGAGCAACGTCGGACCGGTGGCTCGAGATTCCTGCATGGATGTTCGACCACGCCGCTTGTGCCCTGACGCGCACAGGCGCGTCGCCCCAGGTTGACGTCGGCGCGCTGAGCGCACTGGCCAAGCTTTTGCAAACGGCAATGCCGGTTTCGGCATTATCGGTTTCGAGCGCAGCATCGAGCCCTCACGACTCATATTCGGGAGGTCTCAATGCCGCGCAAGGCCACGACGTTGCAACTCGATCTGTTCTCCTGCCCACGCGATTCCGGGGTAACGCAGATGCCGCGCTGGCAGACCCTGCCCGCGCAGACACGCCAGACGCTGACCTCGCTGATCGTGCGCCTGCTGCTCGACCACGTCGACGATCCCGTCGCGGAACCGCGGGAGGTACGCGATGATCTTTGAGAAGATCGGGCCGCAGCATCTCGAGCGCAAGGCGATCCTGTATGTGCGGCAGTCCTCGGCGCATCAGGTCCTTCACAACCGTGAGAGCAGCGCCTTGCAATACGCCATGCGCGACCGTCTCACAGCGCTGGGCTGGTCGAACATCGAGACGGTCGATGACGATCTCGGCCGATCCGCGGCGGGCGGCGTGACGCGCGCCGGGTTCGACCGGATGGTTGCCGAGGTCTGCCTCGGCAAGGTCGGCGCGGTCGCGGCGCGAGAAGTCTCACGCTTTGCCCGCAACAGCCGTGACTGGCAGCAGCTTATCGAGATGTGCCGGGTCGTCGATACGGTTTTGATCGACCAGGAGACCGTGTACGCCCCGCGCCAGGGCAATGACCGGCTGCTACTCGGCCTGAAGGGCAGTCTCAACGAGTATGAGCTGGATCTTCTGCGACAGCGTTCGCTCTCGGCCCGCTACGAGAAGGCCCGGCGCGGCGAACTGATCGTTGCCGCCCCGGTGGGCTTCGTGAAGGCCGGCGACCGGATTGAGAAGGATCCCGACCGCCGCATCCAGGAAGCCATTACTCTCGTCTTCGACAAGGTGGCCGAACTCGGCAGTGCGCGGCAGGCGCTGCTCTGGTTCATCGAGCATGGGCTGGATCTGCCCGCAAAGCGCAACAACGGCGATGTCGTGTGGCGCAGGCCGAGCTATGCAACCATTCACCGGATGATCGAGAACCCGATCTACGGCGGAGCCTATGCCTATGGTAAAAGCCGTGCCGCTACCGGATATGATGGCACCGCCATGCGGTCGAGGAGCCGTCGCAAGGCACGGGACGAGTGGCTGGCGCTTATCCCCGGCTCGCATGAAGGCTATGTCAGCTGGGAGCGCTCGGAGGATATCCGCAAAATGGTGAGCGATAATGTTCCCACCAGTCGGCATCATGGAGCCCCCAAGCATGGCGACGCCCTGCTCGCCGGGCTCATCCGTTGCCGACGGTGCGGACGCAAGCTGACGGTGCGATACACCGGCGCCGGGCATGATATCCCACGCTATTCCTGTTGGAGGGGACTGCTCGATAACGGCGAGCCGCGCTGCATCGCGTTCGGCGGATTGCGGGTCGACGATGCGATCGAGCAGTCGCTATTGCAAGTCCTTGAGCCCGGAGCGATCGCCGCCTCGGTTGAGGCCGAAGCACAGGCCGCCGGTCGCCGCGATCAGATCCGTGACGTGTTGATGCGCGATCTCGAGGCGGCACGGTACGCAGCCGACCGGGCTTTCCGGCAATACGATGCCGCCGATCCGCAGAACCGATTGGTGGCATCCGAACTGGAAGCGCGATGGAACCGCGCCCTCACGCGTGTCGGCGATGTGGAAGCCCGGATTGTCGCGCACGACGCCTCGACAGCGCATCCGCCCTTGCCGCCGCTCAAGGATATCGATGGCCTTGCCGGCGAACTCGAAGCCGTGTGGAACGCCCCGCACTCCGATACGCGTCTGAAGAAGCGCATCGTGCGCACCCTCATCCAGGAGGTGATCGCCGATATTGACGACGACGCATCCGAGATCGTGCTGCTGATCCACTGGGCCGGCGGCATCCACACCGATTTGCGGCTGCCCAGGCGCCGCAAGGGACAGCGCAACAGCACTTCTGCCGACATCATTACCGCCGTGCGCGAACTGGTTCTCATCGCCAATGATGATCTGATCGCCGGCATCCTCAACCGGAACGGGCTGGTGACGGGGCACGGCAACCGCTGGACACGCGAGCGGGTCACCGCGCTGCGATCACATCACCGGATCCCCGTCTTCCGCACGGCCACCGACGGCCATGCGCCGTGGCTCAACCTGAGCCAGGCTGCGCGCCACATCGGCGTGGCGCCAAAGACCCTCCGGATCGCCGCCGAAGCCGGCGAGATCGAAGGCATCCACCCTCTGCCGGAAGGCCCATGGATATTCAGTCGCACTGAACTCGACGGATCAGCCGCCCATCACCTTACAGACCGCGCGCGCCAAAATCCAAAATACCCCACGGGATCGCATCCTGATCAACAAAGCTTATTTTCTTCAACCACATAGACAGATGGGTGTTATGAAACAGGATTGTAGTGCTCCCGCCACCAGCCGGTGACGCAACGGACTTCCTCGAGGCTGTAGAAGATTTCGCCGTTGAGCAGTTCGTCCCGCAGGCGGGCATTGAAGCTCTCGATATAGCCATTCTCCCACGGACTGCCGGGCTCGATATAGAGGGTCGTGACGCCAAGCCGGCCGAGCCATTCGCGCACCGCATGGGCGACGAACTCGGGGCCGTTATCGGACCTGATATACTCGGGCGGGCCATGTTCGATGAACAGATCGGCGAGCACGTCGATGACATCGTTCGAACGGAACCGCCGCAGCGGCACCATTGCCAGGCACTCGCGACTGTATTCGTCGATGATGTTGAGCATCCG